>CAIJEA010000179.1 GCA_903819605.1 uncultured cyanobacterium
AAAGATAAATATGGAAAATGAAGAGAACCAAAGAGGCTTAACAGAATTAGTCGGACAAGATATTCAGGCTAATCACGAAAATCCAATAGATACAGACTTATTAGATAGAAGTACTAAAAATCAAAAGACCCAAAAATTTCGATTTGGATTGCTCGCTATCCTATTTAGTAGCAGCTTGCTGATTCTGATGCGATCGCTTGTAGATAGCAGTATTGGTAAACCCACTCCTTTTATATTTCCCGATCGTATTGACTTTTCTAAAGTACAAATAAAACAAGCAGAACCAATTATTGACACCAAAGACTTCTATGGCAAGCCTAAGTATTTATCAGGTAATGCATATAAATATTCATCAAATAATTTAACCATAGGTATTACTTTAAGATATCTAATCGGAACTGATGGCGATTTAATTTTGTATCTTAAGGAGCTAAGCAATATTGAGATTAGTGAAGATACATTACGACAAAAAATTGTTCGTAAAGATCCAATAGGTTATTACATAGTTTTTACTCATCAAAATCAGGCTTATTTGACTGCTTGCATTAATCCTCGCGGTATCTCTACCGTCACCAAAGAACAATATGAAGATAATGCTAGCGATCGCGCAACCGATCGGGATGTAGTGATTGGTTGGCTAATTGGACAAAAAGATTTACGCGATCGCCGTTGTCTTTGGACTTTGATTTCCACTCCTTTATCGTCAGATAGCGATCGTGAAGCCACCTATCAAAAATTAGAAGAAACTTGGGTTTCATGGTATGAATGGTGGAAACCGCGATTTCCCCAACCATAAAGATAGTTGGGTTTAAATTGAAAATACAAGTTATCCGAACTATTCTCATAACCAAAAAAATCTATTAGCTTTACTACCCCAAACATGAGCAACACAAATTCAACTTCTACTGAATTAATTACCGCTAAACTCTTTCGCTTCGCAGGTTATGGACTTCTATTACTAGCATTTTCAAACTTTGCCGACGCATTAATTCCACCTAGATTTGGTCAAGATGCAACATGGGAGTTTAGCACATTAGGCAAGCTTGTTAGCACTTCACCTGTCCCTATCATTGGGTTAGTTTTAGTATTTTGTGGTGAATCCACAGCACGTTCAAAATTTGGGAAAAATATTCTTAAATTATTATCATGGTTATCATTATTATTAGGTATTTTATATACTGTAATGCTTCTAATTGGTGTGAGTGCCGCCATTCGGATTAATAACGAGAATACAACAAAAGCTAATTTAGCTTTATCGCAGCAACTTGAGCAATTTGATACCGCTAAAGAGAACTTAAAAAGAACTAATAACGCTAATTTATTAAAAGCATCTGAATTTCTAGAAAAAAGAGCGCCAAATATCAAATTAAATAGAAGCAATCCAACTGAACTTAGAAGTCAGCTCGAAACAGAGATTTCAAAAAATGAAAGTGGAATCAAAGCAAATATTAAAGATAGTCAGGAGAAAGTATCTCGTCAGCTAATTAAGCAAGCTGGCAAATGGTATTTTGAGGCAATAGTTTCCGCTTTTGTATTATTTGGTATTTGGGTTCAAACTAAGTGGTCACGCACATCCACAAAACGCAAGAAAAAAGGAGCAATATCACCAACGAGTCTTGCTAATGTTGCTAGCGCTCCAACGTTTGATACTGAATTGTCTGAGTCTGATTCAGAGAATAAATAATTAAGAGAGTCAATAAGTGACTCCCTTAATTATTTATTCTAAACAGTTTTTCTTAATATCTCGACCAGAGGCTTAGTTAGCCAATGAGTACCAATTTTCCATTGATGCTGAAAGGTTGGCATTCTCAGCAAATAGGCAAACCTTCTCATAAAATGGGCTGGCAATCCGTCAACGCTAAATTTACCGAAAATTGAAGCAGTCGCGCCATCAATGCCTAAACTAATAAATTCACCGAGGAGAATATAGCTAAAGTTCACCAATGGTTTCTGGTTGAGACTCGCCCAGATATTCCAAGCACAGTATTGAGA
>CAIJEA010000180.1 GCA_903819605.1 uncultured cyanobacterium
CCTAATTATTCAGTTTATAATGCCTATTTTTTGGGTGGGAAGGAAGTATACCGCAGATCAAAGTATTAGAGTTTTTCAAAATGGCTTAGCCCTAGTAGGTGAATCTATGGGGGCTGCAAGTTTCTTAGGGATTGCTGGACTGGTTGCCCTAGATTATGGAACTACTATTTAAAGGCTACGTAAAGATACGGCAATGACAAAAACCTTTCCACTACTGCGTTCTTTCCTTTAAAGAATCCAAGATTAGTCACAATTCCGCTTTCCTTTGCTGTTGGAATTATCGTCTCTTTACTCCAAAGCGATCCTGCGGCAAATGACAAGTTTGATGAGGTGGAGCATCGTATTCATACAGGGATGGGCAGTCACAATGTCGTTTCCATTCCTGCCCTTGACTTAGAAGAAATCTAACTTAGGTTTAGGATTGTTAGAATCTCCTAAACCAATGCAAGCTAGCGATCGCTAGGAAAAATCAAAACTTAAATAAATAGAGGCGGCGCGAAGCGCCACACGTATTTATTTGCGTTTTATGTCTTAAGCAAAACTTGCATTGCTATAGTTCAAAAATAGCATTATCGATCCAAAGACGGATTCTGAGGTCGTTTAGGCAGATCTAAGACTGCTTGCGTTAAGATTAGTTAATTAAATCATCCGTTCTTGGCAAAATCATCTAAGAACAACTTTATCGATGGAGCAGTAGTAGTGAAAAGCAATAATAAAAACGATAATAATAATAAGAAGTGGAAAAATTTTGGTCTGTACGCACTGCTTGGCATTGTCGTCATTACCTTAGGGACAACGCTTCTCGATAGCCAGCCAGCGGCTCAAGGCGAATGGCGCTATAGCAAGTTACTCGAAGAAGTTAGAAAGAAACCAGCAGGAGTTTCCCGAGTAACGCTTAGTCCAGATCGTACCTTTGCCGAAGTAACTGTACCAGGCGGACCAGAAGGCAAGAAGAAAGTTCGTGTCAATTTGCCTAACGACCCCGAATTTATTAAAACTCTTAGAGACAATAGCGTTGAACTAGATGTTGCTCCTCGTCGTACTGATGGCGCATTAGTGCAAACCTTAAGCAGCTTGATTTTGCCAATTTTGCTCCTAGTCGGCTTATTTTTCCTACTACGTCGCGCCCAAGCTGGTCCCGGAAACCAAGCTATGAACTTTGGTAAGTCCCGCGCTCGCGTGCAAATGGAGCCTCAAACCCAAGTAACCTTCACCGATGTAGCTGGTATTGAGCAAGCTAAATTTGAACTTACCGAAGTTGTAGACTTCCTCAAAAACCCCGATCGCTTCACCGCAGTCGGCGCAAAAATTCCTAAGGGCGTACTGCTAGTTGGGCCACCCGGAACAGGTAAAACCTTACTAGCTAGGGCAGTTGCAGGTGAAGCTGGCGTACCTTTCTTCAGTATTTCTGGTTCTGAGTTCGTGGAAATGTTCGTCGGTGTTGGTGCATCTCGTGTGCGTGACCTGTTCGAGCAAGCCAAAGCTAATGCACCTTGTATCGTCTTCATTGATGAAATTGATGCCGTCGGTCGTCAACGTGGTGCTGGTCTCGGCGGTGGTAACGATGAGCGTGAACAAACCTTGAACCAATTGCTCACCGAAATGGATGGCTTTGAAGGTAATACAGGCATCATCATTGTTGCCGCAACCAACCGCCCAGATGTATTAGATGCTGCACTACTACGTCCAGGTCGTTTCGATCGCCAAGTTGTTGTCGATCGTCCCGACTTCGCGGGTCGTCTCGAAATTCTCGGAGTCCATGCACGCGGCAAGACCTTATCTAAGGATGTCGATCTCGAAAAGATTGCCCGTCGCACCCCCGGATTTACAGGAGCTGACCTGTCTAACTTATTAAACGAAGCTGCAATTCTGGCGGCTCGTCGTAACTTGACTGAAATCTCGATGGATGAAATCAATGATGCAGTAGATCGCGTCTTGGTGGGACCTGAAAAGAAAGATCGTGTCATGAGCGAAAAGCGAAAAGAATTAGTGGCTTACCATGAAGCGGGTCATGCTCTCGTTGGTGCTTTGATGCCTGACTATGATGCCATCCAAAAGGTAACAATCATTCCTCGCGGTCGCGCTGGTGGGTTGACATGGTTCTTGCCAACCGAAGAGAGAATGCAAAGCCGTGCTTACTTGCAAAACCAGATGGCAGTTGCCCTTGGTGGACGCATTGCCGAAGAAATTGTTTTCGGTGAAGAAGAAGTAACGACTGGTGCATCGAGCGACTTGCAGCAAGTTGCCTCAGTTGCACGTCAAATGGTGATGCGTTTCGGCATGAGTGAAAAACTAGGACCAGTTGCCCTCGGTCGTTCCAATGGCAATATGTTCCTCGGTCGTGACATTGCCGCTGAGCGGGACTTCTCTGAAGAGACCGCAGCAACTATTGACGAAGAAGTTGGTATTTTAGTAGCTGATGCTTACCGCCGCGCTAAGCAACTTTTAGTCGATAACCGTCATGTTCTCGATAAGATTGCCCATGACTTGATTGAACGCGAGACTGTTGATGCAGAAGAGCTTCAACAAATATTAGAAACTAATGAGTTGAAGTTAGCAGCCGCACTTTAATAAAAACAGGTCGCAGTGCGACCTGTTTTCGTTGTTATCTAAATCAACAAAAAAGCTCGCAAGGCGAGCTTTTTTGTTGATTAATGCGGAACGGGGGACTTGAACCCCCAAGTCTTTCAACACATGTACCTGAAACATGCGCGTCTACCAATTCCGCCAGTTCCGCGTTTGGTATTAAATCTATAAGCTATCTAGCTTTTATGTGGCAGTTACTAAGTTTGCGGTAAAGATTGCACAATGTCAATAATCAAAACCGAGAAAGCGAAGGAGATACTCAGCTTATCTATAATTTTCTCAGTTTTATGTCATAATCTACAGTAAAGCGATGGGAATACCGCCCTATGGGGCTAGCGATTTTCCCTGTAATCTTGTATCTTAGATTTGTAACAAAGAAGACCGAACTAAAACACTAAATTAAAACTATGACACTGCGTTTAGGCGATACCGTACCCGATTTTACTCAAGACTCTACTGAAGGCATTATTAATTTTCATGAGTGGATCGGCGATAAATGGGCAATTTTATTTTCTCACCCAAAAGATTTCACCCCTGTTTGCACTACTGAGCTAGGTACTGTTGCTAAACTCAAAGGCGAGTTTGATAAGCGTAATATCAAGGCTCTTGCCTTGAGCGTTGATGGTGTAGAATCTCACAAAGGTTGGGTAGGCGATATTGAGGAAACTCAAAATACAACTCTGAACTATCCAATTATTGCTGATGAAGATCGCAAGGTCTCAGAGCTTTATGGCATGATTCACCCTAACTCAGCAACGGGTAATACCTTAACTGTGCGATCGGTATTTATAATCGATCCCAACAAAAAACTTCGCCTTAGCTTGACCTATCCTGCCAGTACAGGTCGTAATTTCGATGAAATTTTACGTGTAGTTGATTCTCTACAATTGACCGATAACTACAGTGTTGCTACACCTGCCAACTGGAAAGATGGTGATGATGTGATCATTGTGCCTTCAGTCTCTGATGAAGCTGCGAAGGAGAAATTCCCTAAGGGCTTCAATCCTGTAAAACCTTACTTGCGTCTGACTCCTCAGCCTAACAAATAATAAAAAGAACAAGTTGCCTAGGCTGCTCGTTTTTTAAACAAAAGAAAAGGCTTGCTAAGCAAGCCTTTTCTTTTGTTTACCAGCTTTCATCTTCGACGGCTGTTTTATCCCATATTTCTAGATCTAGTTCCTCTAGATAAATAACTCCACTTTGAATCTGTTGTGTTGTTCCAGTTAGTTCTAAGGTGAACCAGCCATCATCTTCTGGACTTTCTCCCAGAAGAGCAGCAATAATATTTATAGTTAGTCCGTGTTCACAAGAGAGACGAGAAATAATTGGTTCCCCGTAGCAACTTCTCGGTACGCGCATAGCGATGCGGGTAGTCGTTCGTCGCTTTTCCTCTGTATTGACGGTAGCCTTGGAATCGATACATTCCGTCGCTAACATTGAAGTTTCTCCAGTGCAAATGTCTTGGTGATTTGACATATACCATGATAGCTAAAGTTTTAAGGAAATGGAAGTGACTTGGGTCACTAAATTCGTAAGAAATATAAATTCACACTATAGTCAGTAAATATGAGTCGTCAATCCAACTCTTATGATCGTATTTATGAAATTGTGAGGCAAATTCCTAAAGGAAAAGTTGCGACCTATGGGCAAGTTGCCGAGCTATCAAATTTGGCTGGAAAAGCTCGTGTCGTTGGTTACGCTCTTTATCGAGTTGATATGAAGACTTCCGATATTCCTTGGCAACGTGTTGTAAATGCTAAGGGTGAAGTTTCACTTTCTCCTTTGCGCTTTGGTACTGATTATTTACAGCGATCGCTGCTTGAGGGAGAAGGTATTAGTTTTAATGATGCAGGTAAGATCGATCTACGAAAATATATATGGAAACCCTAGAAATTGAATTGAGGACTTACGTAAAAGTACGAAATGAAGGGGCAATTTATGAATTGCCCCTTCGTTGAAATGCGAATTTCAAGGATTTTTTGCGTAAGTACTATGATTTTTTAGGTGATTTTTTAGAGGCTTGTTTAAACTCTCAAAGCGTAAATTATGACTACTGCAACTTTACTTGTTTCTTGTCCAGACCAAAAAGGCTTAGTTGCGAAAATTTCGGACTGGGTATTTTCCCATGGAGGCAACATTCTCCATGCCGATCAACATGCTGATAGTTCGGCTGGACTATTTTTGATGCGGGTTGAGTGGGATTTAGATACCTTCGATCTAGAGCGAGCTGAGATTGCTCCAACCTTCGCGAAATTAGCGATTGAAATTCAAGCAAAATGGAATATTCAATTTTCAGATTACGTGCGTCGTATCGCGATTTTTGTCTCGAAACAAGATCACTGTTTGTATGACCTCATTCTTCGACAGCGATCGTATGAACTCTCAGCCACAATTCCTGTAGTAATTAGCAATCATCCTACCCTTGAAAAAGTTGCTCATAATTTTGGAATTAATTATCATCACATCGCGATCGCGCCAGATAACAAATTAGAACAAGAAAAGCAGCAGCTAGCCCTATTGAAACAATACAAAATTGACTTAGTGGTGCTAGCAAAGTACATGCAGGTTTTAAGTCCAGATTTTCTCGCACAATTTCCCCAAGTGATTAATATTCATCATTCATTCTTACCTGCCTTTGCAGGTGCAAATCCCTACCATCGCGCCTACAAACGCGGAGTGAAAATTATTGGAGCTACTGCTCATTATGTGACTGATGAGCTTGATGAGGGACCAATTATCGAACAAGATGTCATTCGGGTTTCCCATCGCGATTCGGTTACCGATCTCATTCGTAAAGGAAAAGATCTAGAGCGCATCGTCCTTGCAAGAGCAGTGAGACAGCATTTAGAAAATCGCGTATTAATTTATGGACAGTCAGCAGATTCAGGACTAGGTTTACGAACTGTGGTTTTTGATTAAGGCTCAATAGGTGTTTCGGGGAGGTGCTCTAGCTTAAATAGCTGAAATGCTTGATGTACAATGGTTCTAGCCTCAGAGGTCTTCGATATCTGAAACG
>CAIJEA010000181.1 GCA_903819605.1 uncultured cyanobacterium
ATGGACAGATTTATCTTTCACCAATTCTCTTTCAAAAGGGGGTATTGCCGGCGATCGATATCGGTAAATCGGTTTCGCGGGTGGGTGGTAAAACTCAACTTCCTGCTTATCGCGCTGTTTCAGGAGATTTACGTCTTTCCTATTCTCAATTTGAAGAACTAGAGGCTTTCTCTCGCTTCGGTACGCGTTTAGAAGAATCGACTCGACTTAGTTTAGAACGCGGACAACGGGTGCGGGAAATGCTCAAACAAAAGCAATATGCGCCAATGCCTGCTGCTGTGCAAATAGCCGTGATGCTTTCAGTGACAGCAGGATTGCTTGATGCTGTCCCCATCGCTAAAATTGCCATTGCCGAGCAAGCGATCGCTCATGCCATATCCACTCAATTAGCCGAACTTTGCCTGCAAATCGAAAACGGAGCAGCGTTGACTGATCGCGATCGCGATGTATTACTAAAGACCGCCGAAACTGCGGTTACGACAATTGCAAAAGATTCTAAAGAATTAAAGAATATTAAAGATCCAAAGGATATAAAGGAGTAGCTATGTCATCTATTGAGCTTCTCCAACGCCAAATCCACACAGCCCAAGACCTACAAGCCGTGGTAAAAATGATGAAAGTATTAGCGGCGTTAAACATTCACCAATACGAACAGGCGGTTACTTCCCTCGCTGACTATAACCATACGATCGAAATGGCTTTGAATGTTGTATTGAAGGCAATACATACCCATGACGCGCATACCCAACAGGATAGTGACCAAAAATCACTTTTGACCTTAGATGTTGGTCGTTGCGGTGTGATTATCTTTGGCTCTGAACAAGGAATGTGTGGTCAATTTAACGAACAGATTAGCCACTATGCGATCGCCGAATTAGAGAAGTTGAAGATATCACCCGAACAACTGGCAATTTTTGCGATTGGATCGAGAATTATTTCCCATTTAGAAACCGCAGGCTATGCGATCGAGCAAACTTTCCCTATGGCAGGTTCACTAACTGAGATTACACCAATGGTTCAAGAAATTTTAGTACATATTGCCGAATGGAGGGATCACCAGCAAATCATCCGAATTTTCTTGTTTTACAACCATTTACATTCCCATACCTTATGTGAACCTTACAAGCTGCAACTTTTGCCACTCGATCGCCAATGGCTACACCATATCGAAAGCGAACCATGGCGATCGCGAACTCTACCGACTTTTACGATGCCAAGTGATGTTTTGGTTGCGTCTTTATTACGACAATATTTCTTTATCTTGCTCTATCGTGCTTTTGGTGAATCCCTTGCAGGTGAAAACGCTAGCCGCCTCGCTTCTATGCAAGTTGCCGAGAAAAACATTGCAGAACGACTCACAGAATTTACTAGCCAATTTCAGCAGCAACGCCAAACCGCAATTACAGACGAATTACTAGAAATTACTTCCGCTTTTGAATTAAGCCATTAGATTTACCGTAGGGGCAATTCATGAATTGCCCCTACGGTAAATTCTTAAGGACTCGGTGCGTTACGCTGTCGCTAACGCACCCTACGTATCTTTTCAAAAATAAAATAGTGGTCCTATAGGTCAACTTTAAATGGAACCAAATATTAAATTATCTTCCCAATCTAATCATACTCAAGAGCAAAATCTTGGTTCCGTCCTCTCTGTGCGGAGCAGCATCATCGATATCCATTTTCCTGACCGATTACCAGATATACATACCCAATTACAAGCAGGTGATATTCCCATCGAAGTAGTTTCCCATCTCAGCGCTCAGGTAGTGCGGGGTGTCGCCCTTTTCCCCACCGCAGGGGTGACACGCGGCGAGATTGTCATTGATACCCAGCACCCATTGCAAGTTCCCGTAGGCGATCGCCTTTTAGGCAGAATGTTAAACCTATTTGGCGAAGCGATCGATGAGAAAGAGCCGATCACAGGTGGCGAATGGCGTTCAATTCATGCCACACCGATCGCCATGTCAGAGCGAGTCACCAAATCCGAAATCCTCAAAACTGGCATCAAAGTGATCGATCTACTCACACCTTTGGAACGGGGCGGCAAAACAGGTTTGCTTGGCGGTGCAGGTGTTGGTAAAACGGTGTTAATTACGGAAATGATCCATAACATGGTCAAGCAGCACCAAGGCGTAAGTTTATTTTGTGGGATTGGCGAACGCTGCCGCGAAGGTCTCGACTTATATCAGGAAATGGCAGCAACGGGCGTTCTCGAAAATGCCGTCTTGCTCTTTGGACAGATGAATGAACCGCCAGGAGTCAGATTTTGGGCTGGACATGCAGCGCTGACAATGGCAGAATATTTCCGCGATCGCTCCCAAAAAGATGTATTACTTTTGATTGACAATATCTTTCGCTTTATCCAAGCGGGTTCAGAGGTATCGGGATTGATGGGGATTCTACCTTCGCGGGTGGGCTATCAACCAACCCTCGCTACTGAACTCGCTCAACTAGAAGAGCGCATTTGCAATACATCGGCAGGGGCGATTACTTCCATTCAAGCCGTTTATGTCCCGGCTGATGACTTCACCGATCCCTCGGCTGTAGCTGTATTTTCCCATCTGTCAGCAGCTATTGTCTTGTCGCGGAAACGCGCGAGTGAAGGGCTTTATCCCGCCGTGGATTTGATGCAATCTAATTCTAAAATGCTAATGCCTCATATCGTTGGCGATCGCCATTATCAGATCGCTCAAGCAGTCCGCAAAACCATCACCACCTATGAGGAACTGAAAGATATCATCGCCATGTTGGGCTTAGAAGAATTATCGGTAGGCGATCGCCAAGTAGTATCTAGAGCGCGACGTTTAGAACGGTTTCTGACTCAACCTTTCTTTTCTACTGCTCAGTTTACAGGTTTGACAGGGAAATTAGTCGAATTAGACGATGTACTAGATGGATGCGATCGCATTCTCAATGATGAGTTTGCTGATACGCCAGAGCGATCTCTCTACATGATTGGCTCAATTGATGAAGTTGTAAAAGCACCAGAGGAGAGCAAAAAATCATGACTGACTCACCATCACAAATTCGGCTCAAAGTTGTCTTACCCACCAAAATCCTGCTGGAAACCGCTGCGATTAAGGTCATTGCCGAAGCAGAAAATGGGATATTTTGCTTACTACCTCGCCATATAGATTTTGTGGCGACGCTGATACCGAGTTTGCTATCCTTCGTCTCACCGCAGGGACAAGAACAATTCTTTGCGATCGATCGAGGAATTTTGATTAAACAGGGAGATGCTGTTACCGTCGCGACCCAATACGCTGTCGAAGGAGGTGATTTGGGACTATTAAAAAAAACCGTTGAGCAGCAGTTTAAGCTCCTCGATCAACGGGAAACAGCAGCTCGTTCTATTTTAGCCAAGTTAGAGGTCAATGCGCTTCGACGCTTCATTGAGTTAGGTACATAAGATGAAAAAAACACCGCCTCCCTCCCTTAAGTCACAAGCGAAAACTGATGCTTTCACTAGGGCGATCGCCAATAAAGAACGGCGCAAAATGTATGCTCGTCAAGCGAAACCGCATGGCGGCGTTTGGTTTGGTTTCGGTTTTGCAGGCTTAGTTGGTTGGTCAATCGTCGCACCTATGTTGCTGGGACTGGGACTGGGTATCTGGCTCGATCTGCGCTTCCCTAGTCCGTTCTCATGGACGTTGGCACTCATGCTGGCAGGTTTAACCATTGGTTGTCTAACGGTATGGGAATGGGTTTCGCGGGAACAAGAGCGCATGGCAAAAGCTCATCCACCCGTTGACGATTCCCCATCCCTAGAAGATTCTCCAAATAAAAATCGTCATTATTCCCCAACTCCCTCTCCCGAAACACGAGAAGGGGAGTAAGAGATTTTTCTTTTTCCTCTTTTTTTGGGAGAGAGGATAGGGGTGAGGGTCTCATAAAACTCGGCGTTACTCATATTCATAATGATCAAGGAAAAAAGGGGAAGAATTTTTGATTTTTACGCTTGAGGTAGAAAAGCAATAAACGGATCGAAATCTGCAACATTTCCTTAGACTTTGAGTAGCTATCAAATGATAAGGCAATTGGCGGGGCGACAACGATCAACTCTGAGGTTAAATATGCTGTCGTTTACCAGATGAAAGCTATTGATGAGGCAGCTAGACGCTCATCCAGCTATAGATTTGACGATCGATCGCTAGTTGTCGCTACAGCTAGCGATCAGTAAAAATGACAGAGTTGAACGCTGCCGCCACTCGCTAATGTCACTGTCGTTTGATATTTACGTTTACATGACCCCAAAATGTTGTTTCAATCCCTAAAAGGGTTTCAGAGGCTTTGAATCACTAATGAA
>CAIJEA010000182.1 GCA_903819605.1 uncultured cyanobacterium
AAAAATTAAGAACTACTTTTTCCTGTTACTTAACATTGTAACGAATTGTCATCCGAACCTGTAGAAGTAACCTGTAGAAGCGATAGCTATGTAACCTGAGCAATAAAAAACCCGCAGGAGGCATTCTTGCGGGTGAAATTATGTAGATACGTCGCTAGTGATCAAAGTATCCTTCTTTTTTCTTATTTAAGCAGTGACTCAACTCACTCTAAAACTGCGATCGTTAAGCATCGTTATTGTGATAGTGATCACATGAATCCCACAAGCTAATACAAATACAAATCTTGATATTTTTAATTTAGCTCAGATAAATTGAAGGCTGTTATATTTACTGTACTAATAGACACTTTTACGGATCTGCCTTAAACGTATAAGAAATTAGGGCTATATTTACGTCAATCTGTTGTCAATCTTGTTTCTATAACTCTAGAAATGTTAAAGACTAGGACTTAATGGTACAAACCTCTTATTGCAATGGTTATTACTAGATTTTAAAGTAATAGGGCTAAGTACAAAATCATCAAAGAACATAATTAACCACTGTAATTGATCTAGGTACTCTTACAGAAGATGATATGAAATCCTTATAAGGATTGAGCGTTCAATAATCCACATAGCGGTGTATGGATCTAACCATGTCAAAGACAAAGATTATAAGAAAGAATCATTTTGCGCGGTTTTTAGCGATCGCGATCGGGGCGGCGATATTCGCGGCGTTTACGCCAACGATCGCTCAAGCGATCGAACAACCAACACTCGATTCTTTAAGTAAAACTACGGGGCAACTCAGATTATCGATTGATACGAGTTGGGTGTTAGTTACGGGTTTCCTTGTATTTTTCATGCAATGCGGATTTGCCATGCTAGAGGCGGGGCTAGTAAGACAAACATCTGTCGTAAATACCCTTGCTGAAAACTTTGTGGATGCAGCAACTACACTTTTAGCTTGGTGGGCAACTGGCTTTGCGATCGCATTCGGTACAACTAGCGGTGGATTCTGGGGGACAGATGGATTCTTTTTAAATAACGCGATGACTATCAATAATGGGGTCATCGAATACGCAATGGGTGCAGGAGGCTCGACCGCTCCAATTAATACATTCACTCTGTTTTTCTTTCAATTTGCTTTTGCTGCTACTTCTAGCACAATTACCACAGGTTCAATGGCAGAGAGAACTGATTTTAAAGGAGATTTAATTTACACCATAATCATGGGTGCAATTATGTATCCAATTGTGGTGCATTGGGCTTGGAATGATGGTGGTTGGCTTAATAAATTGAGCTATCACGACTTTGCGGGTAGTTCAGTTGTCCATGCTGTAGGTGGCTGGACATCATTAGTTGGTGCATATTTACTCGGTCCACGCCCCGATCGCATCTGGGGGCAAATCCCCCCCGCACATAATCTTGGTTATGCCACGATTGGTGCAATGATTTTATGGTTTGGTTGGTATGGATTTAACCCAGGCTCAGCACTAACAATGAGCGATCCAGGACTAGTTAGCCTAGTAGTTGTGAATACATCTTTAGCAGCGGCTGCTGGAGCCATGACTGCCTTTTTCTATATTTATTTTCGCTTCCGACAATGGCACTTATTTTGTGGGCTAAATGGTTCGCTTGCAGGTTTGGTGGCGATCACAGCTGGTTGTGCATATGTAATGCCTTGGGCGGCAGCACTGATTGGCGCAGTAGCTGGTGTACTCGTACTTATTGTCGTAGATATTATTGAATGGTTTGAGATTGACGATCCTGTTGGAGCGTTTGCTGTTCATGGTTCTTGCGGCATGATGGGGACGATCGCCGTTGGATTATTTGGTCATCCCGCTCTGACAATCAATAAAAAAGCTGGCTTATTCTTGGGTGGTGGTTTTGATGTTCTTGGCGTACAACTAGGCGGGGTTGCTGCAATCAGTGCTTTTACTGTTGTTTTCTCATTCCTAATGTTTGGCTCTCTCAAAGCAGTTGGACTATTAAGAGTCCATCCTGAAGCAGATCGGATCGGAATTGATGTCTACGAACATGGTGCATCTGCTTGGCCAGATGTATATCCGATCGATGACTTCCAATTTGGGGATGAGGAAGACGAGGACGAGGACGAAGAAAGCTATAGCAACGCTAGTGCAAAATAAACTCAGAAATTAGAGGAGACGCTTTGCGTCTCCTCTAATTTCTGAGTTTATTATTTTTATTATGTGATTTTGCTAGTATTATTCGCATAGATTGTGCTGCTATGACTAATTACTAAGACTTAGTTTTATAAGAACTGGGCTAGGCAGGACATTAGATAAAGATATTGGCTACACCCATGACTTCTGATTTAGGTTGGCAAACAAAAAATTCTGAAGATTCTTCGCATTCAAATCTTCAGCTATTAGAGCAACTACATTTTTACAAATGTTTGCTTGACGATCTGCTTGCTTTATCTATGACTTTATCTAGTACCAATGACTTAAGAGATTTTTTAGAGTCCGCCTTAGCAAAAACTCGCAGTATGACCAAGAGCGATGCTGGCAGCATTTATTTGATTGATCGCTCTACCTCTATTCATACGGTCTGCTTTGAAGTTTCTCAAAATGACTCACAACCAGATCGATCGCTAGTAAATTTTGCAGTGCCACTCAATCAAGACAGTATTGTGGGCTATGTGGCGATGACTGGTGAAGTACTTAATCTATCTGATGCCCATAATTTACCTGATAATGCCCGATATCGGCATCATAAAACCTTTGACTATGATATCGAATACCGTACTCGCTCGGTTTTGGCAGTTCCAATGTTCGACTCCCAAAAACGAACGATTGGAGTTTTTCAGTTAATAAATCGTAAATCTGAAGATGTTTCAATTACGATGCACAATGTGCAAGAAATTACCCTTGCATATTCTGAACTAGATGAAAAATTATTGTCGGCGATCGCTATTCAAGTCTCTTTGTATATAGAGCGATCGCAGCTTTTAGGACAGGTCTTTAAACAATAGGATTTAGTCAGCTATTGTTTTATGGCAGTAGTCAGTTATGTTAGGATAGAAGCAAGACCCAGAAGAGAATTACGGCGCTTAGCGACGCAATTCTCCTCTGGGTATTATGTCTTAACTTACTTGGCTATAGATATTATTTGTAGCATTACAGAAATCGCTAATCAAGCTAAAAAAACAATAATGTCTAGTTTTATTTCGTTTTATTGTTTTTTAGCTTAAGTATTTATACTCAATACTAAAATAGCTAATCTTAAGCAAGTATAAGGAATCCCCATCTTTTCCTATAAGATTTAACATAGGATAAATCCTTATATATTCATTCGGAGATTATTTATTTATGCTCACTTTAAAAATAGTGGTCTATATCACTGTCATATTTTTCATCAGTTTGTTTGTATTTGGCTTTCTCAATAGCGATCCATCACGTAACCCCGGTAACAGAGATCTCGAATAGTGTTAAATGCTGCCAAAGCTAGCTCTGCCAAAGCTCAATCTGTAAATCGTGTCAAAAGTAGTGACTGGCGATTGATATTGAGTCTATTGCCATATGCAAAGCAAAACTCTAAAAAGCTTTTAATATCGCTGCTTTTACTTGTGCCTCTATCGATCGCTAGTGCTGTACAGCCTATTCTTGTGCAGCAGGCGATCGACGGGCCAATTAAAAGCGGCGATTTGCTTGGCCTGAGGTGGATTTGCTTAGTGATATTGCTCACAATTACCGTACGTCTGACGTTTCAGTCTTGGCAGGGCTACTTGGTGCAAGAGGTTGGTCAAAAGATTACGGCCGACATTCGCCAAGATTTATTCCGCCACGTTACATCGCTATCAACCAGCTTTTTCGATCGCACTCCTGTTGGTAAATTGATTACGCGACTAACCAGCGATGTCGAGGCTTTAGGCGATGTATTTGCCACAGGTGCGGTTGGAGTACTAAGCGATTTTGCGGCGATCGCTACGATCGCGCTATTTATGTTTTTTCTTCGCTGGGACTTAGCCCTGTTACTCGTCGCCATGGTGCTGCCCGTAACTGCATTAATCGTTTATTTTCAGTACGAATATCGCAAAGCAAACTTTAAGGCTCGCGAGCGCCTTTCTGAACTCAACTCGATTTTGCAAGAAAATATTATTGGCGCAAATATTGTTCAGCTATTTCGCCGTGAAAAGTTTAACTCTGCTCAACACCTCAAAGTCAATAAGCAGTATGTGGATGAAGTTAACCGCACTGTGTTCCACGATTCTGCGGTGTCTGCAACGCTCGAATGGATCGCTCTGGTGGCGATCGCAGGTGTGCTTTGGTTGGGTGGTGGGCAAATTGTGCAAAAAAATCTCACCTTTGGTGAACTGTCGGCGTTTGTACTGTTTTCACAAAGGTTATTTGACCCAATTCGTCAGTTAGCTGAGAAATTCACTACTATTCAAGCAGGATTTACGGCGGTTGAACGTATCAATGCGATTTTGCAAGAACCGATTGAAATCCGCGATCCTGAATATCCCAAATCTTTGCCCCTTGATGGCACTGGTGAAGTTTGTTTTGACCATGTTTGGTTTGGCTATAAGCCAGATGAGTATGTTCTCAAAGATGTCACATTTACCCTGAGTGCGGGTGAAAAAGTTGCCCTTGTAGGACCAACTGGTGCTGGTAAAAGCTCAATTATTCGCCTGTTGTCACGCCTATATGAACCAACCAAAGGCAGAATTTTAATCGATGGTATCGATATCCGCGATATTACCCAATCAGAACTGCGGCGATATGTTGGTGTAATTTTGCAGGATGCATTTTTGTTTTCTGGAGATATTAAAGACAATATTACGCTCGGAGAAGACTATGCGATCGAGCAAGTAGTCGAAGCTGCCGAATTAATGAATGTTGATCGCTTCATCAAAGAGCTACCTGAAGCTTATGCCACTCAAGTTCGCGAACGCGGTACAAATCTATCTGGTGGACAAAAGCAATTACTTGCCTTTGCCAGAGCTGCGATTCGCGATCCTAGGATTTTAATTCTGGACGAAGCTACTGCTAGTCTTGATGTCAGCACTGAATTTTTGATTCAACAAGCTTTAGATCGGTTATTGATCGATCGCACCACAATTATCATTGCTCACCGTTTATCGACAATACGCAACGTTGACCGCATCCTTGTACTCAAGCAGGGCGAGGTGGTTGAATCAGGTAGCCATGACCAACTAATCGCTAAACAAGGTTTGTATGCTAGCCTCTACGAGCTAGAAATGATGGCAATGCATTAAAAAATCCCCTACGAAGTAGGGGATTTTTTAATTGTTTTTCATGGCACGTTCAATTTCGCGTTTATCATCGCGTTTTTTCATATCTTCCCGTTTGTCGTGCAATTTCTTGTTCCGCACAACCGCTAGATCGACTTTAATCCAGCCGTCCTTCTGATAAACCTTAAGCGGTACTAAAGTCAAACCCTTTTGCTGCACTTCAGCAATCAATTTACGAATTTCCAACTTATGCAAGAGCAAGCGGCGAGTGCGCGTTGGCTCATGATTAAAATAGACACTAGTGGTATGGTGTGGGGCAATATACATATTTAGCAACATGATCTGCCCTTTACGCACAATGCCGTAAGCATCCCGTAGATTAGCTTTGCCCCCTTTGATTGATTTAACTTCCGTGCCAAGTAGCTCGATCCCTGTTTCATAGGTTTCGAGGATTTCGTAATTAAATCTAGCTTGCCGATTTTCGGCTAGTACACGATAGTAATTGGCCATTTATTCCCATTGATACTGTCTAGTATCCTGATGTAACTTCTAGTAGCTTCCATGCGGAGCTGTCGCTAAATGCTTTAGAAACGCGATCGGAGATACCCTGACAGTGATTATTGATGCGAAGAGGTAGTTCAGAATTTTTGGTAACGCTAGTTAATTTTGCTTGATTGCCTTCAATTTCAGATCGATGGATTAAAACTTCTACGGTTACCATTTTTGCAAACGAAGCATTAGTCTCGATTTCTTGAGCAATTACATAGTCGTCGGTTTCATAGGTAATTACCAAGCTACAAGCTTCCAACGTTTTGATAATCGTTGAATGCAAGTCTTCGGGAGCAATTTCAACTAAGAAATGTTGAGTATATCTAGCCATAAATCATCAAAACAACTGGTTCGGCTAGCAGTTTACTAGTCCTTTTCTACAAACCGTTTCTAAAAGCTATATGTCTATTCTAAGCTATGTCATTTTCTGACGTTAGCGCTTTAATTTAGTTATAGGCATTACAGCTTAACCATCATAAACCAAGGTGTCATTATAATGCTTAGGACAAATTTAAATCCCAGAGATTAGAGATATCGCTATAGCCAAATAAGATAGCCAGAAGAGAGTTGCGCCCCAACTCTTTTCTGGCTATAGCACTGCTCTAATCTCTTTTGCTATATTTATTGCAGAGATGGAGTAGTCAAGCATGATTGGTCAATTACTTGATGGGCGCTACCGCATTGCCAGTAAGTTAGGTGAAGGGGGATTTGGTCACACCTATCTAGCTCATGATACTCGCATTCCTAATGAGCCACTTTGTGTAGTTAAACATCTCAAACCAGCTAGTAGCGATCGCGAATATTTGAAGGTTGCTAACCGTCTATTTACGAGTGAGGCGCAAACTCTAGCTCAGTTGGGTAATCATGACCGTATTCCTCGGCTTCTTGCCTATTTTGAGCAGGAAGGAGAGTTTTATTTGGTAGAAGAGTTTGTTGAGGGGAGATCTCTAGGACTTGAACTAGTACGTGGCTATCGACTCAGTGAACTTCAAGTAATTCAGATATTAGATGATTTATTAAGTATTTTGGAATATACCCATAGTCATGGCGTAATTCATCGCGATATCAAGCCAGATAATATTATTCGCCGCAAACTTGATAGCAAGCTCGTGTTGATTGATTTTGGTGCGATCAAGCAGGTGCAAAATCAAATCAATCAAGAAGACCAGACCATCGCAACAGTAGCAATCGGGACTCTAGGCTATATGCCTAGCGAGCAAGCACAGGGAAGACCTCGCCCAAATAGTGATTTGTATGCGATCGGTGTAATAGGTATTCAGGCTTTGACTGGATTGCCTCCCCGTGAACTGCAAGAAGATTATCAAACAGGGGAATTAATTTGGCAGCATCTTGTCCCTGCTAAGTCGAGCTTAATTGACGTATTAGCTAAAATGACTCGCTATCACTACAAAGATCGCTATGCAACGGCGACAGAAGTTCGCCAAGCTTTAGCTGTTTTAGGCTCGAATCCTTTACCAACGCCACCGCTAAATCCTTCTGCAAATGTTGTCCAGTCGACAATTGTCGGTACTAATAAAGTTAATAGTTTAGGCTCAGAAGGTTTATCAAAATTGCCTCCAACCCAGCCATATGTTCCAGCGATCGCGCAACCTCCAACCCAGCCTTTAGTTCAGCCACTGCCTGCCTCTAATTCTTCGCCGCAGATTGGCGCTAATCCTCCCGCCTACGTGAATCCAGATCGGCAGACTGTGCAGGTATCTGCTCCTAGTCAAAGTAGCCATAATAATCCTGGTCACAAAGGTATATGGATTATGGTATGGGGTGGGGGATTGGCAACTGCGATCGCGATCGGGGCAGTGATGGCGACTCGCAATAATAATCCTATCTCTACGCCGATTGCGGAGAATAACTCCATAAGCAAGCCTACTAATACCCCAACTCCTGAGCAAAAAACAGTTGTAGTTAGTCCCCCAGTATCTGTTGAGCCTACCAAGGAACCTATAAAAAATTCTTCCCCTTCACCTAGTCCTACTACAAGCGATCGCCCTACACAAATTGCTACTAAACCAACTAAAACTTTAATTGAGCCTTTATCTGAGTCGGATGCGGTGGCGATCGTTAATAATTTAGTGGCTAGCAAAAATCAAATGTTCGCACCGCCGTTTGACCGTCAATTGCTAGCTGAGCTAACTACGGGTGAAGCCTATGAAAAGCGGAAAGGCTCGATCGACTGGCTAGAAAGTAATAATGCTTTTTATCGCTATGGTGAATTTACGGTGAATCGGGCAGGTGCTTTTGGTATTCAGGACAATCAAGCGAATTTGACTGTGGAGATTTCTGAAAGCCCAACACTTTACGTCAATGGCAAAATTGATCGTACTCAGTCTGTCCCATCTAGAGATAAATATATTTGTACGCTACGGTTTGAAGAAGGTAAATGGAAAATTGCAGGGCTAACAAAAGTAAATTAAGGGACTGGCGATAAATTAAGGTGCTATGGCTTCTCAGATAATATTGGCTGAGCGAAGTCGAAACCAACATTATCTGAGTGAAGTCGGATGATTACTTCGCTGTAAATCTTTCCTTGTGGTTACTTAACCCACAACGGGGCTTTGTAAAAAATTGTACAATTATGAATAGGTGATACTTTTAAAGGAAGTATCGTCTAGTCTTTTTATTATCAAACTAAGCTATATTTCTGCATTTATGGACGAGCTAAAGCCGATTCTCAATGAGTTCTTAGGGCAACCCGTTGCATTTTTTGGTGGACTCGTTTCGGGCTTTCTCAAGCTCGATCTCCAACAAGATCCTTTAAAGAGCTGGCTAGAAAAGCAAGGAGCTACGGTTCCTACTGACTCTTCGGCTAGCAATAATGGTAAAAATGATGGACCTCAATCAATTTCTATTGACTAAATGATCGACAGGTTATCTTTGTTAACCTTGGTGTCATTTTGTTTTTATAACCAGTTACGTTAGAAAACCAAATAAAGGCGACGCTGCGCGTCGCCTTTATTT
>CAIJEA010000183.1 GCA_903819605.1 uncultured cyanobacterium
ACCTGCAAAGGGTGGTAAATTTTCTGGATCAGCAGAACCACCTAGAGAAATAACTAGTTGAGCATCTAAATCTTGACAAGCTTCAGCAATTTGACCAAAAATCCCTAATAATCGATTTTGGATCGTTCCCATCGAAGCATAAATTAGAGGCTTTTCATTTAGCTTTTCATAGGGAAAGTCTACCTGAGCAAGACTAATTTGATTGTGAAAAGAGCCTGTAAAGTGAAAATAATTCGGTAATTCCTTTCGTGGAAATTCAAATTCAGCAGGTTGGCGACAAATTTGAGCGATTTTAGAGTTTGTATCGTTATAGTCTGTAAAAAGTGGCAAATTCCAAGACTGACGATAACTATTAATAGTCTCAGCAAGTGGTTTGACTAGGATATTCAGTAATCTATAGCCTAATTTATTCCGCAATTTAGCCCATGGATTAAGAGAATAAGTCCATCCAAAGTTAAAAGGAGGAATCGATTCCTCTCGATTTAACAAGAGGGTACTAGTAATTGTAATAAATGGAATTCCTAAAAATTCGGCAATACTAGAAGCGCCAAAGGATGCTTGATCGATCAGTAAAAAATCAACTTGAGCGTCACGGATGACCTCTAAGCATTCTTGCATCATCGTATTTATATCCTGTCGATATAATTCAATGGCGTACTTTAGAGCATCTATTCCACTTAATTCACCTAGTTTGATCAGAGATTTTGGCGTGTGTCCCAAAGGGCAAGTTTTCTCTGCATATGCTCTAAATGTTAATTCTGCGGCTTCAGTTTTTGCTTTGGCATCCAAAAGACCAATTAAAGTTACTTGATGCCCTCGTTGTTTTAGTTCGTAACCAAGGGGTGTCATGGTATTCAGATGACCAGTGGCAGGTACACAGATAATGCCGATATGAGCCATAAGTTTACCGATCGCTTAACAACAAAATAAGCATACTCCCTTGCCAGTGAATAATTAGGAGTACACGGCGAAGCCGCGCACTCCTTAATTATTTACTGGCAAGGGTTGCTTGAAAAGCGCTACAACATGAGTAAGCGGTTAAAAGCACTAATCTTTTAGGGATTATAATTCTGCCCGATCGCAATTTCATAGGTCTTTAGTGGCAAACCAAATCTGGCGATCGCTACTTTGCTAATTGGGGTGACTCGATCGAAATGGGCGATCGCTTTGTCGTTTAAGGGATACCATCGATCGAAGACTAGAATTGCATTTTTACCTTTCTGTGTTGCCATGTTTTGCAAATTCCAAATTGTAAACTGACTGATTCGTTGAGAAACTGCCGTTAAATTAGGATTGTCCATTTCGTATGCAAGTGCTGAAGCAGAGCGATAATCAGAAGTAATTATTACGGGGAGTTCTGGCAAAGTATGAATGACTTTCTGTACTTCCACAGCAACTTCTTGCCATCCATAGATCATTCTGGCATCTTGATCGGAATCTTGGCTAAATAAAGCACTAATTGGAAACATCGAGGAGTTCCAAACAAATAGAGTCATGAATAGCAATCCAAAAAGGTTTGCTCCATTAAAAACAAGTGTTGAGCGGCTGAGCGGCTCAACACTTGTTTTATTGGAATTTTGCTTAAATAAAGCTAATGGCAGTAATGGGAAAAGCAGTAAATAGGCATGAATATTCCAGTAATAGAGAGCTGTAGAGAAGAGAGAAGTTATCATCAACAGTGCGGTGGAAATGGTAAATGTCCAAAAAGACACATACGAATAAATTGTTTCCAATAAAAGTAATTTGCTTTTGCGAAATCCTTGCCACATTAGCCATACAACAAAAGGTGAAAGCATTAGTATAGAAATTCCTACAAAGCCTAATGGCTCTAGCAATCGCATGATTGGTGTACCACTAGCCACGCTGCGATCGGCATAAAAACGGAACGATTGAAAATTGTTACTATAGTTCCAATACAGTACGGGCAGAAATCCCAAGATTCCAATTCCGACACATATCCCCAGACGTATATCTCTAAACAAGTTCCTTAATTGAGCATGGGTAGCGATCGCTACTAACAATCCCAATGTCATAAAAAGAGAATTATATTTAGCAATATGGGCAATGGATAAGGCGATCGCGCTGCCATATAACCGCCAGCTTGTTCCTTTGCAATCAACGAGATATTCGTCCAAAAAACGAATGCATAAATATGCGCCAACAAGACTAAATGTAACCGCTAAGTGATCGTGCCATGCCAATGACAACATCATTCCGTATAAGGGTGAAGCGAGAACTGCAAGAACTACCCACCAGATGTAGATCCTAGCGCGATCGCCGTATAGATATTTGAGAATGCAGTAATTGGTATAGAAAAAGATGCTATTTGTCAGAAGATTTAGCAATCTTAAAGTAAATAATGATTTTCCCAACCAAGCTGTAATCCATGCCTGAAACCATGCCTGTAAAGGTGGATGATCGTAATAGGAAAAGTCTAAATGCTGTCCCCACAACCAATAATAAGCTTCGTCAGGATTTGGCGGTGCGGACAGCCAAAAGATCAATCGCAAAACTATGAATAAGGCTAAAAATATTGATAAGTAAGCGGGCATAGCAGGTATATCGCCTTACGTAATAATTTCTTGCCAAGTAAGTTAAGTCATAAAACCCAGAAGATAGTTGTGGCGCTTTGCGCCGCAACTATCTTCTGGGTTTTAACATAACTGGCTACTACTATGGGGCAAATTTATAACGCAAAAATAACTCAGACTCATGATGATATAGCGATCGCAGCTTTAGATTTGGCAAATCGCCGCCGCCTAGCCCATAGCCTGCCCCACTGATAACAGTCATATTATCGATCCCACCCACTATGTGGGGAGATAAAGTCAAAAATAATTCATCAGCTAAACCTTGAGCAATGAGTGAATAATTTAAAGTGGGTCCTCCCTCAATCAGCAGACGTTTAATGCCAAGCTTCTCAAACAACATTTGCAGTACTTGTTTCAAATCAATCTGGCGATCTTGGGTTGTAAATCGAAAAATTTGAGCTTTTTCATTCAGCCATGGCTCAACTGGGGTTTTCTCTCCCAGAATGGCAATTCGTAAATCTCTACCTGCATTCCAAAAGCGATGATTGCTGGGCAAGTCCCCTGAATTGCTGATGACGATACCAAAGGGTTGAGGCCGCGAAAAATTTTTTTGACGTTCTTCTAGCAATTCAGGAGGTAAGGTTGGGATAAAAGCATCTTGGCGAAGAGTTGTACCACCAGCTAAGACGGCATCAAATTGAGATCTTAGCCGTTTCATCAATAGACGATCGGGACGCGATCCTAATCCCTTAAGTTTTCCCTCATAGGTAGTAGCTTTACCATCAATACTTGACACCATATTGAAAGCAATATACGGGCGCTTAGCAGGACTACTTCCTAAATCATTAACAGTAAACTCTATTCCTTCAGTTGGAAAATCTAATTCTTCAAAGTTATAGATGCGATCGTGAGATGATAACAAGCTGTTATACATAAGCCCTTCTTACAGCAGATTTCGATAAAACCAAATCCATAGTTTATAAAAGCCACCCTAAGCATGGATGTAGTGCTAAAAATGTCAGGATCTAGAGGCTAGGATGGGCAGCTCGCAGCGCCCATCCTAGCCTCTAGATCGTTACCAGAGTGGCTTTTATAAAGCAAAGTGGTGATTCGTTAGGGTTCTGCGATCAATTAAAGAATCAGTTTTTTGTGGCGCGGCTCCGC
>CAIJEA010000184.1 GCA_903819605.1 uncultured cyanobacterium
AAGCAAGGCTTTTAAATTTTTTCTTGTGGTTCGTTTGATCGGTAATTGCTGTAAGTAGTGATTTTGCTAATGCGAGATTAGCCTAAATATGCTTTTAAAACTTTACTAGTTAGTTCATAAATTTTAATTTATTCAAATCTAATCAAAATCACTCTAAAATTAATTTAGGGACAAAGTAGATGACATAAATATAGGTGAATCTAACCCAAAAAGTCTATCTGGATATTGGTTTCATCTTTATATCCATAGACTAGACTATTTAGAAGATGATGGTTATCCTATGGATATTTCTTTGTTAATTTCAAGGTTTATGAAGAAACCTTTAAAAAATAATTTAAACTTCAAAACTTTACTCGCTTTTTTATTATTTGCGCTCCTAGGCTATTTGGGGAATTATTTTCGACTGCCATTATTTTTTGGGGTTGACTTTTTATTTGGTAGCATTTTTGTTTTGATTGCAACTTATCTCTATGGGATAAGTATGGGGGTAATGGTTTCAGCGATCGCCAGTATTCAGACCTATTTCCTGTGGGGACAGCCCTATGCGGCAATACTTCTGATATTAGAAACTATTTGGGTGGGGATTGGACTGCATCACGCAGTAAAAGATAAGAGATCTGGCAACATGGTCTTACTTGTGATGTCCTATTGGCTGTGTTTAGGAGCACCGCTATGTTTTGTTTCTTATTACTTTTTTCTCAAGTTTGGCATTAACTCAGTTATTTTAGTCATCTTAAAGCAATTAATAAACGGGGCATTTAATGCTCTCATCGCTCACCTATGTATTGATTACCTACCAATAAGTAAATGGTTGCATCATGGCAGTGGCGATCGGCATCATTTGAGTATTCAGCAGGTTCTTTTTAATCAAATATTAGCTTTTGTTTTTATTCCAGTACTAACTATTTCTGTACTGATAGGCTATCAATCTCTGCATAACATTGAGAATGAAATTTACTATCAGTTGCGATCGAGTGTTGCCGATCTCAATGTCGATCTAAAGGGTTGGCATCGTCGTAATCTTAAAACTTTGAAAGAACTTGCCAACTTAGCTGCTGACGATCAAAATTTGGAGCAATTGCAATTTGCTACTACTACATTAGGTAAAACTTCTCCATCATTTCTAAGTATTTATACTACAGATACTCAAGGCAATGTTTTGTCAGCATTTCCTCCTATTTCTAATAGAGATAGGGAAAGTCTTAGCGCGTTCATCGAGACTGAAGAAGTTTTCCAGAATGTCCGATCCAGCTTGAATGTCTCATTTAGCAATATTCATCAAGATAGGATGTCTGCATCCGCAAATATTGATATTGCAGTACCAATCCTAAAAGATAATCGATTTAATGGCGTAGTAATTGCTTCTCTAGATATCGATCGGATTAATGAGTTTTTGATGGAAAGCTCATCAGCATGGAAAGGTGAATCCTTTTTAACCGATCGCCACAACAAAATAATTTCTAGTAATTCCTCCAGTTTGCTTTCTGGGCAAGTTTTTGATTTGCAACAGGGAGGCGAAATCCGTGCTTTTAGGGAAGACCAAATTCAATGGTTTCCGCTAATCAATGGCGCGGCGGCAATGACCAGATGGCGCAAATCATACTATCTCCAACAAGTAATACTCGGCGAGCAAAATCCTTGGACTCTAGTTGTACGATTGTCGCCAGCTAGCTATATTGATACTTTAGAAAATTTATACGAATTAATTTTGACGATCGCAGTTGCGATTATTTTGCTAGCGACAATTGTGGCAAATGTCCTCAGTCGAACCTTGGTAAAACCAATCTCAAAGCTCATGCTTCTCACCACCAATCTACAACAAAATCTTGCTGTCGGGTCAGATTTTACTTGGGAATCAAGAAGTTTTATCGAAATTGATACCCTAGGCTATAACTTTCAAGTAATGGCTAGATCTCTACAAGAAAGGTTTCAAGAAATCCAGCAAGCTAATCTCAATCTAGAAATAAGGGTGTTAGAACGGAGTGAAGCACTTCTAGAAAGTGAGGTGAGGCTAAAAAAAATCACTGACACGATCTCCAGTGTGGTGTATCAGTTTCGACGCGATCGCGATGGTAATTACTCCACGCCGTTTATAAGTCAAGGTGCATTCAATATATATGAATTTACACCCGAACAAATATACCAAGATGTTAGCCCGATTCTTAATCTCACGGTATCTGATGACTATGAAAGATTTATGCGATCGATCAATCTTTCGGCCCAAACATTAACAACATGGATGCTCCAATATCGGATTAAAACTCCGAGTGGCAAGATCAAGTGGATATCTGGGCAAGCGCAACCAGTACTTCAAGATGATGGTAGTATCGTCTGGAATGGAAGTATCACTGATATTACCGATCTTAAAGAGACAGAAATCGCTTTGCAGAAGAGTGAAGAACGATGGCAATTGGCGATTGAAGCTGCTGAGGATGGTATTTGGGATTGGAATCTGGAAACGGGGGATATATTTCGCTCAGATCGTTGGCGAACGATGTTGGGATTCGATCCCAATATAGATAATGAACAGCCGATAGATTGGTTAGAACTGATCCATCCTGACGATCGAGATCGGGTCTTAGAGCAACAAGAAAAGTATTTTAGTCGTGAAATTCCACGCTGTGTTGCTGAATATAGAATGCGTTGCCAAGATGGAAATTACAAATGGATATTAACTCAGACTCAAGCTTTGTGGAATGAGCAAGGTCAACCTGTGCGGATGGTTGGGGTAAATACTGATGTTACCGATCGCAAATTAACGATTTCTTCCCTTGAAAAACGGGAGAGCTATCTCACCATGCTTGTCGATATGCAACGTCATTTACTTGCTGAAAGTGGTAGCACTCAGGACTACACCAATATTCTAGAGATACTCGGTAAGGTCTCTGACTTTTCAAGCATTAAGATGTTTACCTGCGATCGAGCTTCAAACGATGATTTTGAAATTAATATATTTTGCGCTTGGTATTCTAATGAATTACTTAAACCTAAAGAACCTGAGAAGATTGAATTTTTTAAACGAAGTCTCAATTCTCTATGGCTGCCACGCCTTGCCCGTGGAGAGATTATTAATTGCTCATTATTAACTGTCTCTGAGTCAGAAAAAACCATTTTGAAAGCTAAGGGAATTAGTTCAATTCTAATAATGCCTATCATTGTTAATAGTAATTTCTGGGGCTTTTTGAGTTTTCACGATTACTTTAATGAACGCGTCCGCGATAATGCTGAAGTAAGTCTATTGACTATTTCCGCGTCTTCATTAGCAATGCATCTGGAGCGTCAACAAGCGAAGAAAGAAATGTTGCTGGCAATGGAAGTAGCCCAAGCTGCTAACCAAGCCAAGAGTGAATTTTTAGCAACGATGAGTCATGAAATTCGGACTCCGATGAATGCAGTGATTGGCTTTACGAGTTTATTATTGGATACACCACTCGATTCCGAACAACAGGAGTTTATCGAAATTATTCGATCTAGTGGTGATAATTTGCTCACAATTATTAATGATATTTTGGACTTCTCAAAAATTGAGTCTGGACGATTTAGTCTGGATATTCAATCTTTTAATTTGCGCCACTGTATTGAAGAATGCATCGATCTTTTAGCTTCTCACGCATTAGCCAAAGAAATCGATCTGACTTATTGCATGGATGCTAATGTCCCTGAATGGATTGAGAGTGATATAACTCGATTACGGCAAATATTAGTCAATCTATTAGGCAATGCGATTAAATTCACCGCTAAAGGTGAAGTCTCTTTGCGAGTATCTGTCCAAAAATTTATCAATGAATGCTTTATTGACAATAAAGCTTCCGCAGGACTAAAGCTGTTGTTTGCCGTGAAAGATACTGGCATCGGCATTCCCAAAGATCGTTACGATCGCTTATTTCAACCCTTTAGCCAAGTAGATTCTTCCACGACGCGCCAATATGGGGGGACAGGTTTAGGACTAGCGATCGCCAATCGGCTAGTAAAACTCATGGGTGGTGAGATGTATGTTGATAGCGAAGTAGGCGTGGGGTCTATCTTCTCCTTCACTATTTACGTTTTTGTTGCAGAAATAGAACTGACGGACAGAGAATGGGAACAGAACTTTGCAGGATTGAGCCTGTTAATCCTCGAAGATAGTGACATTAACCGTGAAGGATTAACTATATTTGCTCAAGAATTAAAAATGATGGTTTCTGCGACAAATTCTACCCAGCAAGCTTTTGATTGGTTAAAGGGGGATAGACAATTCGACTTAGCGATTATTGATGCTTCCATTCCAGTCATTGATGAGACTATGGGAGGTTCTATGGATTGCAATATTGGTGAACTAATTAGGAGTCAATCAAGCACTCTACCGATGATTTTATTGACTATGACCAGCCAAAATAATTTAATTGTCGATGACCATATTACAACCTATCTCAATAAGCCACCCAAGCGATCGCAGATCTATGCTGCTCTACAAAAGCTTTGTAATGTTCGCTCTAATGGGGAAATTCAAGCAAGGTCGAGAGGTTATTTGCCCTTTGATGAAAATTTTGCAGTTCAATTTCCTTTAAAAATTTTGCTTGCTGAAGATAATATCTTTAACCAAAAAGTCGCAATTCGTTTTCTTAGCCGTTTAGGCTACCGAGTTGATGTCGTTGCCAATGGATTAGAGGTAATTGAGTCTATGTATCGTCAAATCTACGATGTAATTCTTATGGATATACATATGCCTGAGATGGATGGGCTAAAAGCAACTAAGAAAATTATTGCCGATTTTCCTCACCCCCCTTGGATTATTGCTTTAACGGCAAATGCACTAGAGGGCGATCGCGATATTTGTCTGCAAGCGGGAATGCATGATTATGTGAGTAAGCCTATTCAAATTCAGGACTTGACGCAAGCATTAGAAAAAGCCTACGGTAATTTATCCATACAAGCTAGAACAAATCAAACCCCAAACAGGTAAAGGCAGAGCTTCGCGCCGCCTTTACCTGTTTCGTTTTTTGTTTAAAGCGAGATAATCCAGTTGAGATAGTCTTGATCGACTGCGATCGCTGGTATAGCAATAATTTCTGGTGTTTCGTAGGGATGTAGCGATCGCAGTCGAGCCGCTAACGGCTCATAATTTGTCTGTAGCGTTTTGATTAAGACTAGATGCTCGGTATCATGGCAAAGCTCGCCTTTCCAGCTATAGGTGGAAGTCATGCTAGGCATTACTTGTACGCAAGCAGCTAGTTGTTCTGATACCAATATTTTTGCAATGCTATTTGCCTGATCCACATCAGGAAATGTGGTCATGATGACGATTAAAATCGGTTCTGAACTAGACATGATTAGAATTATATAGCTATGAAGCCCTACAGCGCAAAGTGCTCAAACCCGAAACAAGAAATTATTTAAAAGTGTTGCTTTGCAACACTTTTAAATAATTTCTTGTGGTTCTTTTGATCGAAAATAGCTGTAAAACCGAGAAGAGA
>CAIJEA010000185.1 GCA_903819605.1 uncultured cyanobacterium
CACACCTCTAATTTCAGTACCTTGACCATGACCAGCTTCTTTATTACGAACAGTAGGAACACCAGCTTCAAGGACTTGCCTTAAACCTGAAAAATGGTTTTGTTGATAGCTAGGTACAAGTTCTTCTCTTTTTAGGATAATTTCTATAAGTTTTGAAGCAGTGGCAGCTTTGTCATAAGCCCAACTAAATTTGTCACAAATAGTTTTCATTGTGCTTTCAAAGGCTTTCAAAGCTTCAACAATTGCTGCTTTATATTCTTGATTTCGATAATGCTCATGAGCGCTTAGGAACTCTTGCTCAACACCAATAAAACCTTCATCAGAAATTAGTGTGAGTGCTGGGATGACAGCCTCAGAATGAATAAAATGCGAATCAACACGAATAATCTGACCATTTTCGTACTGATATCCGATTCCATGCTCACGAAAGCGATGATTTAATTCATAGATAGCCTCATCCGCAGTTTGAGATAATTCGATGTCTTGATGTCTATATTCGGGTAATAACGTTGGGATTATTTTTTGAATGTATACAAATGTGATTTCTATTAGATCAAGAAGATTTTCCATAGGATTATCTTCATTCATTAGGAAGTATATACATTGATCAAATGGATTAGGTGCTTTAACTTTGGGAGCTAGTTCAAACAAGCCTATTTCTCTAGCTAATAAATCATGGATTTGTTTCCATAAGTTCCCTAGTAATGGCTTATAAAAGTAATGTGTATCATATTTTCCAATAGCACTAACCCAAATATGTACTACTTGTCGTCGGAAGTTAATTGGTAAATCTGTATACTGATAGACTTCTGGTTGGTTAACACGCTCAGCAGCTTTTTTTCTCTTTGAATATAGGTTAATAATTGGCATGATTAAATTATTGGCTAATAATTAATTTAATATCTAAAAGATGATGAAATAACCGCGTAAGTTAGTTGTTGCTATTTAACCTTAATGTCTCATTATAATTTCTCATAACCCTTCTAAAACTTCAGAAAGAGATAATCTTCCGTTAATTGGCTCAAACTCATCTTCTAACAACCATAACTGAGCCTCTTCATAGCTTTGACTAGTTAACAAAACCTTATAATTTTCAACAGGATCACAAACACGACATACACCCATGCGATCGCCCATTAGCATTAGCAGATAAGGCGGCGACTGCATTGGATCGATCCAAACCTCAAGAAAATCCCAATAATCCTTCACTGATTCAAGTGTGGGAGATAACATAGTAGCAGTTACATATTTTCCCATTATACTCACCTGATTTTACAGGCAAAGATTAGAATGAAGCAGTCTTTATTTGACCAAGATTATATACTTTGGGTTCAGGAAAATGTCGCCAAACTTAAAGCCAAAGACTTTGAAAATCTGGACTTAGACAACCTCATTGAAGAATTTGAAAGCTTGATCTACATCCTCAAAAGAGATTTAGATGACAAGCTGAAAAGCTTGCTCGTAAACCTACTCAAACGTCTATATCTCCCCTTAGCCAAACAATTTGAGAGGTGGCTAAGTGACATTAGCTTTTATCGATGCGGTATTGAGCTTATTTTGAGAGATGCCCCAAGCTTAAAAGAAAACTGGGATGAAAGGTTTGATTTTAACTACTCATCTGCGCTCTATGCGCTGACTGCCGACTATCCAGATACTAATTTCCCTGAAACATGGGAATTTGAAAGAGATATTGAATCAATTTTGAATACAAGATTTTGGCAGTAGCAAACTTTTTTTGCTTTATGACATCAGAACAAAATAAAGAAATTGTTCTCAATTTCTACCAATCATTTGATAATCGCCAAAAGGATGAGGCAATGGAGCTTTTATCCTTTTATTTTGTTGCTCATCTAGCTGGAATAACCCAACCATAGGTTTGAGTACAAAGCGCTGTAATTACACATCCAAACTCATAAAGTTGCTCCCCTGCGGCGCGTAACTTTATGGGTTTGGGTAATTTATTTTGCACAAGTACTTATATTTGCTCCATTAATCAATTCTTTGGTCATAGAAGAAAAGAATTTGGAAGAGATTCTCCCAACTTTGTAAAAACCGATTTTGTAGTTTTTAGTACCTCAGGTACTAAAAACCACAAAGTCATTGCTATTCAGTAGGTTAAATGTCTTGAAGCGTGATATTTTAGCTTGAGATAATAAGATACTCAGCCCCTAAAAAACATGCTGCTTGAAGTCGAAAACTTGACTGTTCGTTATGGCGATGCATTGCCTGCGGTCGATCGCGTTACTTTTCATTTGCAAGCAGGTGAAGCACTAGGTCTGATCGGTGAAAGCGGCTGTGGAAAATCAACGATTGGGCGATCGCTGATCAATCTATTACCTAAATATGCCAATATCGAAGGAACTATTTGCGTTGATGGTGAAGAGGTAGCTGAGAAAAAAGATGGAACATGGAGGGGCGAAAAAGTTGGCTTAATTTTTCAAGACCCGATGACGCGGCTCGATCCGTTGATGAGTATCGAAGCTCATGGGTTTGAAGTGCTTAATTCTCATTATTCTAAGCTGTCAAAGCAATCAGCAAAACAACGAGTATACGATGCGCTTAAAGCAGTTAGAATCGAACCAGCACGGGCTAAGCAATATCCCCATGAATTTAGTGGAGGAATGCGCCAGAGGGTGGCGATCGCTCTTTCACTTTTGCTTAATCCCGTCTTGCTAATTGCGGATGAGCCAACCACCAGTCTTGATGTCACTGTTGCGTCAGATATTCTTAAGGAGCTTACAAATCTCCGAAAAATTCGATCCATGGGACTACTGCTAGTTACCCACGATCTCGGTATGGTTGCTGAATATTGCGATCGCATTGCAGTGATGTACAACGGCGCGATCGTAGAAACTGGCACAGTTGAAGAGATTTTTCGTTCCCCACAACATCCTTATACACAAAGTCTACTAGCTTCTGTTCTCCATTTTAATCCAGAGGCAATACTGTCTCCTAGCGAAGATTCCGAACTAGAGATAGAAAAAATTGAGATAGAACAAGAAATTGTAGAAAATATTCCAGAAGATAATCAAGATCTGGTTGATATTATAGAATCTTCATCAGTTGAGAATTTAGGAATCATCAAAAAACCGACCCCAAGAGTCATCCTCAATGTCAATCAACTTAGAAAGCATTACGTCACTGGTGGGAATTTACTGACGAGATTTGTCGAGCCTTCTACTGGTTTAGTCAAGGCTGTAGATGATATTGATCTAGAAATCATCTCAGGAGAAACCTTTGGTATTATTGGCGAAAGTGGCTCTGGGAAAAGTACAACTGGTAGAGCAATTCTACAATTGATTAAGCCCGATCGAGGTTCAGTTCGGTTTAATAGTGTAGAACTGACTACACTTAAAGCAGAACAAATGCGGCAAATGCGATCGCAGATGCAAATGATCTTTCAAGATCCGCGAGCTTGCTTTAGCCCATATATGACTGTATTTCGTAGCGTTGCCGACCCTTTACTCATTCACAATCTCGTTGCTAACCTTGAATCAGCAAGAGAAAAGGTATATACCATTCTCGAAAAAGTGGGACTCAATCCCCAATTAGCTGAACGTTATCCTTCCGATTTATCGGGTGGACAATTACAAAGAGTAGCAATCGCCCGCGCCTTAATCACAAATCCTAAGTTTATCATCTGTGATGAGCCTGTAAGTATGCTTGATGCTTCGATTCAGAGCCAAGTTTTACAATTGATGCGTGACCTCAAACAGGAATTCAAACTGACTTATTTATTTATTACCCACGATTTAGCTGTCGCCCAATTTTTTTGCGATCGCATTGCAGTGATGCGTAGGGGTAAAATTGTAGAGCAGGGCAGTACTGAGGCAGTGTTGACCAATCCTCAACATGAATACACCAAGTCTTTAATCGCTTCGATTCCGCGTATTCCTCATATTAACAATTAGGCTATATAGCAGAACGATTCGCGTCCTGCTATATAGCGCATATACCTCATTAACCGCGATAATGTCCGATTTCCCTCCCGATTTTTTACCGCAGAATTTTCTTGATTCTCATTTTCTCAATCCCGATCGCTCTAATATCGAAGAAATCCGCAGGTTGGGCTATACTTTCGTCGATTTAATTGTTGATTCAGTCCTAGATACGCAAAATCAAGCCTTCGTTCAGGACGCATCCTCTTTTAAGATCGATATCCCCGAACATGGTGACAAACTTTCAAATCTATTAGCCGAAGTGCGATCGCAGATTTTACCGCGTACTGTCAACTTCCAAAACCCGCGCTATATGGGACATATGGACAGCGTACCTACGGTAATTACGATCTGGGCTGATGCATTAGTTTCTGCAATTAATAATAATATGTTGAGTTATGAACTATCTCCAGTTTTCACTCAAATAGAAGCACAACTCATGCAATGGTTCGGCAATCTTTTTGGCATGGGAACAGATTGTTTTGGAACCCTCACCGCAGGCGGTAGTCTCGCGAACATTTCAGCTCTTTTGCTAGCAAGAAACTGGAAACAGCCACCTAGTAAGAGATTGGGTGTTTCTAACAACCTAGTTGCCTTTGTCTCGGAGGCAGCACATACTTCCTTTGAGAAGGCGATGAATGTTATCGGTGTTGGTAAAGAGAACTTAGTGAGAGTATTAACTAACCATCGTGGTGAAATTATATTAGAAGAATTAGAATCTGCTATTGAAAAGACAATAAGAGAAGGAAAGCAACCCTTTTTTGTCGCAGCGATCGCGGGAACCACAGTAACTGGTGCGGTTGATGCGATTCAAGCTGTAGGTAAAATTGCCAAACGATATGATTGCTGGTTTCATATTGACGCTGCCTATGGTGGTGCAGGAATTTTTACTCCAAAATTACAGTCATTATTCCAAGGCTGTGAACTTGCAGACTCCATGACTTTTAATCCCCAAAAATGGCTATGGGTAGCTCGGACTTGCGCCATGTTACTTGTTAAAGACAAACAATATCTTATCGATGGTTTTGATGGGGAACTTCCCTATATGGACGATCGAGCGTTAAACTTTGGGAATCTCAACTTACAAGGGACGCGTCGTACTGATAGTCTCAAGCTCTGGATGGCACTTAAGGTAATGGGAGTTTCGGGTTGTCGCTATTTGGTAGAGCGATCGCTAGATCTATCTGAAAATCTACAACAATGGGTTGATGATTCGACTGACTTAGAACTGGTCTGCAAACCAACTCTTAACATTGTCTGTCTCAAATCTAGCGATCTTAAACTTAGTAGCATGGCGTTAAGACAACAATGGATCGATGAAGGTAAATTATGGCTATCCTTACCACTTTGGAAAGGCGAACGTATACTCAAAGCTGTAGTTTTACATCCCTATGCGGGCTAGCTCATTGTCTCAAAGCTCTACACGAAACAAAATTATCAACCACTATAATTTACAGTTAATAAATAAGATGGCTCTAAGAACCACCTTCCTATTAACCATTTGAAATTTGAGATATGTCATGCTCTGTCCGTTTTGTCAGCATACCGATAGCCGTGTTTTAGAATCTCGTTCGGCAGAGGCAGGCTGTAGTATTCGACGTAGGCGTGAATGTCTTAATTGTCAGCGTCGGTTTACCACCTATGAACGCATCGAATTTGTCCCAATTACGGTTTTAAAGCGCGATGGTGAAAGTGAATCCTTCGATCGGTCTAAGCTTTTGCGTGGGATGATTCGCGCCTGTGAAAAAACGGGGGTAACACAAACAAACCTTGAAGCAATCATTGACGAGATCGAAGCACAATTACAAGTACGAGATCGCCATCAAGTCTCAAGCGTAGAAATTGGCGAGATGGTCTTGCAATATTTACAAGATGTGAGTGAGGTCGCTTATGTGAGATTTGCCTCAGTATATAGACAGTTTCGGGGAGTTCGAGATTTTGCTGAAGCTTTAAATCACTTTGACGCTAGTTAATTGTAACGATAATCCGAAATTAAGGATTGTTATATGCCTTACACCTTGATTTTCGGCTCTTAAAGTGTATCAAGCTAGAGCACACAAAACGACATGGGACAAAAATTTGTAAAGAAAAGTTGAATTTTTTTATTTACCCTAGCTATAATAACAATGTTTTGTAATCCCGATCGCATTTCAGGGTCTAAATTAGGAGGTATTTATTTGGCAAGGAGACGTAAGCGCAAAAGTAGACGTCGCCAAGAAGGGCGCAAAATCCTAGAACATATTCCTCAATTTAGTATCGATAGCGGCGAAGACAAGCCAGTGACTGCTGCACGTAAGTACATTCATACACATGGCATTCTTCCTCCAGCACTGTTGCTTGTTAGACGCAACGAACATACAACAGATCGATACTTTTGGGCAGAAAAAGGACTATTTGGAGCACAGTATGTTGAAGAAAATCACTTCTTGTTCCCTAGTCTAAAGCCTCCCGAAGAAAGAGAAGTGGCTCTTGCTGTATCTAGATAAACTTCTATAAACTTACTAGATCGATAAAAACCTCACTTTTTAAGTCTGTGACAGTTTTTCAGCAGCTACACGTTTAATCATAGATACTTATGTCTACTAAATGCGGTGTTTATCGCCACAATGTAATAGAGATTATTGACTTGATTGCTTGTTAATTGCTGGAAGAATAAATATATTTGGTTCGATATAATTTATTGTCTAATCAAATATATCTATGAATTTTACGATTTTTTACGTGACCGTTAAGTGGGGATTTTATTGAATAATACAGATATTAACTGTTGAACTTTTTTATTACATCTTCCAGAAGTGACATTTTACTTCTGGATTTTTTTATTGTTGTTGTCAAAAGAATTTGATGTATGGCAATAGATTTTTTCTTGTTTCGTTTGAGCGCAAAGCGCTGTAAAACTCAAACAAATAAAAGCGACGCAAAGCGTCGCCTTTATTTGTTTGAGTTTTGATTTTCCTCACGATTTCTTGCATTGCTGTAGAAAGCTTTATAAATTCAATAAAAAAGAGTGAACATAAGTTCACTCTTTTTTATTGAATTTGGCTTCACAATTGATATTTTTTTCAAACATAGAAGAATAGAAAAACTACCGTTAAGCGTTTACAACTTAGTTACTAGTTGTCTTTTTCCAGCCTCTAGGTAACTTCAGATCGTCAGGATCTACGTAATGACAAGCATAGTCATCTAAACAAATCAAAGCCCAACCATTACCGTCAATATTAACCAGCTTGTAAGAGGCTTCCAAAACAAAAAAGCCTTTGTGATTGCGGGTGTCGGGCTTCACTCTAACATTTTCTAAGATCATTATATTAACTTCCTTTAAATAAAAATTTGTAGAAAAAACTTTCAATTACTAACCAATTAAAAAAATTAGTAACTTTAGCTACTTATATTTAGGTAGCGTAACACTCTTGACAAAAAACCTTTGTTAAGTTTTCCTGACAAAATTACTTTATTTATGAAGTTATATGAGCTTAGGTAAAGTTATTTATAAAACTCAGGCAGTTAGACTTAATAAATGTTGATAGAAAAAGAAATTATCTGCTAAATTTCAGCTTAGTACCCAATCCCTAACCTTTTCAAGCGCTTTCCAGTCAGGACGACGACGTAAGCCTTCTTCAAAATTCTCAACAATTTCTGGCTTGATATCTTTCAAAATCATGAGCCAGTTTTGAGCCGCTTCGACTTGCTCACGCACACCTTTTTGAGACAATTC
>CAIJEA010000186.1 GCA_903819605.1 uncultured cyanobacterium
AATCTCTACGCAGTTTGACCTTGGCTAGCCAAGCGCTAACCAATGGGGAGTTGAATCGTGAATTACCACCTGCAAAAATCGCAGAATTAGATATCCTCTCTCAATCTTTCAATCAAATGGCAAATCGTTTAAGGGAATCTTTTAGCGTATTAGAGAGAATGAATGAGGACTTAGAAAAACAGGTCGAGGAGCGAACATCTGCTTTACGCGCATCGGAAGAGCTATTCTCTAAGGTTTTTCATGCTTCTCCTTACCCAATCTCAATATCTAGTCGTGCTGACAAACGGATTATCGCTTTTAATGAAAGCTACCTATCAATTACAGGATATGTTAGAGAAGATTTAATCGGCAAAAAAATCGCAGAACTCGGAACTTGGCTCGATTTAAACGATCTCACACATATAAGTCAACTTTTAGATAAGTATGGTTCATTTCGTAATTATGAGATGAATTACAAAACAAAATCTCAGAAGATTTGCACTGCACTCATCTCCTGCGAAACCATCGAATTAAATGGTGAGATTTGCGTTATTACTGTTTTCAATGACATTACTGAGCGTAAACGGATAGAAAATGCTTTAAGCTATAGCGAAGAGAAATTTCGTAGCTTAGTTTCCAATTTCTCAGGAATTGTCTATCGTTACGCCTGTAATCAAGACTGGAATTTGGAATTTCTTGGCGGAGCAGTTTTAGAACTGACAGGCTATCAGGCGGAAGAATTTATTGATAATCCAGCTAGAAACTGGTCAAGTATTATCCACCCAGAAGATCGGGAGATGGTTGAACGGACTATTAATGAAGGCTTAGTCTGTAGACAGGCTTATATGATGGAATTTAGGATTATTGATGCTCAAGGAAATATTCGCTGGTTCTATGAAAAAGGACAGGGAATATTTTCCGCAGGCGATCGATTGCTCTGGCTAGATGGAGCAATTTTTGATATTAGCGATCGCAAACAAGTCGAATCTGAGCTATTAGATCGTGTTCATCTATCGATCTTAATGGCAGAAATTGGTTCTGCTTCAACTCAACTAAATAGTTTAGAAGAAGTGCTTCAAGCCTATGTGGAATCCCTATGGCGACATATGAATGTTGCCTTTGCCCAAATTTGGAGCATCAATGCTCTGGGAACTAATTTAGCTCTTCAAGCTAGCGCAGGTCATTACAATCAATCAGATAGTGAGCGACTACGCAATCTCATCGGGAAGGAAAAGATTTGGTCAATCACTCAAGGACTTTTCCAACCGCTTTTGACCGATCAGATTTTAGCAGACTTAACAGAAGCCGATCACTCATGGCTACAGAACAAAGGTATTATGTCCCTTGAGGGATACCCTCTAATGGTTAAGGGCAGAGTTATTGGCGTAATGCTATTAGTGGCTCAGTCTCATATAGATACAGATATTCAAGCAATAGATGGGGTTGCTAATGCGATCGCCCTAGGTATCGATCGCAAGCAATCCGAAGAAAAACTTAAAGTCAATAATGCGGAAATGAGTGCTCTATTTGCAGCGATGGATGAAGTGATCTTAGTTCGCGATCGATTGGGTCGCATTCTCAAAATCCCTAAAACCCGAAGAGAAATTGGATTATTAACTCCTCACGATGCAATTGGCAAACTTCCTTCAGAATTATTTCCATCTGAACAGGCAGAATTATTCTTAACCTATGTACAGAGAGTTCTAGAAACTCAGCAAACTTTGAATCTAGAATATATTCTTCCATCTACCGACCAACCGATTTGGTGGAATGCTAGCATCTCTCCCATTGATGCAGAAACCGTGGTGTGGGTTGCCCGCGATATTACCGATCGCAAACAAGCCGAGCAACAACTCACACAAGCTAAACAAGCTGCCGAAGCTGCTAGCCAAGCTAAGGGACAATTTTTAGCAAGTATGAGTCATGAACTACGCACACCACTGAATGCAATTCTGGGATTTACGCAACTGATGATCCGCGATATTTCGCTTCAGGATAGTCATCGCTCCTATCTCAAAATAATACATAACAGTGGCGAACATCTATTAGAACTCATTAATGATGTTTTAGACATGTCCAAAATTGAATCTGGACGAATCACTCTTAATATTTCTAGCTTTGACCTTTACCATCTTCTAGAGACTCTCGAAAAGATGTTTCGCCTCAGAGCCAATGATAAAGGGTTGCAGTTAATTTTCAGGCGATCACCCACTGTTAAACAATGGATTAGTACCGATGAGGGGAAGCTACGCCAAATTTTAATTAATTTATTGAGTAACGCAATTAAATTTACCAACACTGGATCGGTAATTCTATCTCTTGAAGTAATTAACTCTCTTGAAATGCAATCGGAAATTATCAACTCCGAGGCTCATACCGTCTTAAAATTCGCCGTGGCGGATACAGGGCTAGGCATTCCAGAAAATTATTTAGAAAAGATCTTTGAAGCTTTTGAACAAACTAAGCTTGGTAGAGAAGCTACTGAGGGAACGGGCTTAGGCTTAGCTATTAGCCTGAAATTCGCTCAATTTATGGGTGGCAAAATTACGGTCGGCAGTAAGCTAGGCGAGGGTAGTATCTTTGAGGTTTATCTTCCAGTGAATATACCTGAATCATCCAATACATCAAGGCGCTCAACCGATCGCTATGTCGTTGGCTTAGCCCCCAACCAGCCAGAATATCGCATCTTAGTAGTAGAAGATCGTTGGGAGAGCCGCCATTTATTAGTCAAGTTATTAGAAGCAATTGGTTTCCAAGTCCGCGAAGCAAAGAATGGGGTAGAGGCGATCGCTATATGGGAAGAATGGGAGCCTCACCTCATCTGGATGGACATGCGAATGCCAATCATGGATGGGTACGAAGCCACACGCCAGATTAAAGCTCATTTAAAAGGACAAGCAACAGTAATTATTGCCTTGACCGCCAGTGCCCTAGAAGAAGAAAAGACAATTATCCTATCGGCAGGCTGCGATGATTTTGTGCGTAAGCCTTTTCGAGAGTCTCTCATTTTAGACAAATTAGCAGAATATTTGGGAGTAATGTACTTATATGAAGCCGAACCCGATGACAATTCTACTAACGTAGAAATAGACGATCTAGACATCCTAGAGAATAATCTCAAAATGTATTTGTCACAAATGTCCGATACTTGGAAGTCTCAACTCCATCAAGCAGCCATGCTCGCCGACAATGACTTAATCAACGAATTGATCGATGAAATTCCCACAAAAAATATTGTTTTAATTCAGTCTTTAATCAGTCTGGTTGACAACTTTTGTTACAATAAAATCATGGGTTTAACCCAGCAAGATCTCAACAAATAATTTAAGGGCTGTGCATTAAAATAAAGAACCAATTTTTTGCGCTGCGACGGAGCCGCGCCACAAAAAATCTGGTTCTTTATTAAATCGCAGAACCCTAATCGACAGCTAAAAAATTAAGATATCTCAAAATATAGCCAAAAACCGCTCAAGACTATTGTCTGTCACGACCGAAAAGACTTATTTTTAAAAGTGTTTAATAACTAGTCATCTGAGCATCTTTAAGCAAAAAACTTTATGGGCAATGCTAAATAATGGCTAGAGAATATAAAGGTGACATATTGATTGTCGATGACACGCCTAATAATCTGCGTTTTTTATCGACTACTTTGACAGAGCAAGGCTATAAAGTTCGTAGCGTCACTGATGGATTAATGGCTTTTACTGTCGCTGAGGCAGCGCAGCCAGATTTAATTTTGCTAGACATTATGATGCCAAATATTGATGGCTATGAAGTCTGTCAAAGATTAAAAGCTAATGAGAAGACCTGTGATATTCCTGTAATTTTTTTAAGTGCCTTAGATGAGGTACTTGATAAGGTCAAGGCATTTAGCGTTGGCGGCGTTGATTTTATTACCAAGCCATTTCAGCTAGAGGAAGTTTTAGCTCGCATCCAAACCCATTTAAGTTTAAGATCTGCTCAGAAAGAAATTAGCCAGCTAAATGCAGAACTCGAACAACGTGTCCGTCAAAGAACTGCTCAATTAGAACAAGAAATAGCAGAACGCTTACAAGTTCAAGAACGCCTGTTACATCTAGCCCTCCATGATGTTCTCACTGGTCTTCCCAATCGAACTTGGTTCATGAAACGATTGGCGCAATTGCTTCAACAGGTCAGCCAACAGTCAGGATATCATTTTGCTGTCTTATTCTTAGACTGCGATCGCTTTCAGTCCGTTAACGACTCTCTAGGACATTTAGTTGGCGATCAGTTATTAGTATCATTAGCTCGAAGGATAGAGCTATGTTTACGTCCAGGCACAATGCTTTGTCGTTTGGGCGGCGATGAGTTTGTGATATTACTGCAAGAGGTATCACAATCCTCTGACGCAACGAAAATTGCTAATGATATCCTGCTCGAATTAGCAGCACCTTTTCAAATTAATAACTATCAAGTATTCACGAATGTCAGCATTGGCATTGTCATGGGTAGTGATATTTACAAGCAACCTGAACATATCTTACGTGATGCAGATACAGCAATGTATCGGGCTAAAGCTAAGGGCAAAGCTTGCTATCAATTGTTTGAGCAAACTATGCATTCTCGTGCTCTACATTCTTTCCAATTAGAATCCGACCTAAGACGAGCCTTAGATGGCAATGAATTTGAAGCCTATTATCAACCGATCGTTACCTTGGCAACTAACCAAATTTCATCATTTGAGGCTCTAGTTCGCTGGAATCATCCTGACAAAGGGCTGATTGATCCCAATAAGTTTATTCCGATCGCTGAAGAAACTGGTCTAGTAGTGGCGATCGACTTGTTTGTTTTACGTCAATCTTGCCAACAATTGCGGGAGTGGCAAGATGAAGGACTGATCGAACCATCTTTCACAATAAATGTAAACCTTTCAGTGAAACATTTTATGAGCTTCGATTTGTTGGCGCATATTGATAATGTCCTTCGGGAAACTGGAATCAGTGGAGGTTCCTTAAGATTAGAAATTACTGAAAGCGATATCATGGAAAATGCTGAATTTGCAGGCAAAATCATCGAGCAATTACGCGATCGCCTCATACAGTTGAGTATTGATGATTTTGGCACTGGATATTCATCTTTAAGTTATCTGCACCGCCTACCTATCGATCATCTCAAGATCGATCGATCCTTTGTAATGAGAATTGGCAAAAATGGTAAGAATACAGAAATTATTAAGGCAATTATTGCATTGGCAAAGAGCTTGGATATGAGCACGATCGCTGAAGGAGTAGAAACACAAGAGCAACTAGAGGAAATAAAGAAATTAAATTGTGAATTTTGCCAAGGATATTTATTTTCTAAGCCTGTAAATGCAGAAACAGCCAGAAATTTATTGCTTACAGGCTTTTAATTGCGCCCAGCTACTTATCACGATAATAAGACCCCAGAAGAGAGTTGGGGGGGGGGG
>CAIJEA010000187.1 GCA_903819605.1 uncultured cyanobacterium
ATTTTTAATCCAAACATAGCCTCCAAAATATGGCGCAATAATCGCGATAAATCCGCCAAAGCTAAGCCAAATTAAAAAGCATATGCGAGTTAATCTAATTGCTTGTTGAATTTTGATTGGAGCGATCGCCTCAATTGCATCTCCCAATAAAGGCTTTTGTTTGACAAGCCCCCGATAGCGGTTTTCGCCGCCTAGCTGCACTTGCAAAATCGATGCATAGACACATTCGCTCCATCCTGAATTTGGGCTAGGGTCTTGCTTAGCATCGCGTTGGCAGATCTGCCAAACATAAATCGGTTTTCCTGAGAGTAAAGCTAAAGTAAGCACCGTGAGCCGACAGGGCAACCAAGTTAAAAGATCATCAGTTTTGGCGCTAAACCAGCCAAGATCGGTATAGGGTGCTTCCCGATAGCCCACCATTGAGTCGAGGGTGCTAGATGCTTTGTAAGCGATCGCAAGGGCAACACCACCATAATCAAACAAAGCTGAACCAATCAAGGCATAAAACAATGGCGAAGTAACGGCATCGATCGCATTTTCGGTCACAGTTTCCAGCACCGCCCGTAAAATTTCTAATTCTGTTAAATCCTGCGTGTCACGCCCCACATAACGACTTAATTCTTGGCGAGCATTTTCAAGATTGCCAGTTTGTAAGACTGCTAATACTGACTCTGCGGCATCGCGGAGACTGCGCCCCGCAAAACAGGCAGCGAGTAAGATGCTAGAAACAGCGATCGCTAAAACAAAATGAACTTGTGCTGCGGCGATCGCGATAGCCCAGCCGACAATTCCACTTCCCAAGATCATGCTCATCCCTAAAATTACGCCTAACATTTTCATGATTAGGGGCGCAAAACGAGGAATGTGGGTGTTTGTGACGGGATCTTTGATCAGAACCAAATTAGTAAACTTCGCGATGATCCAGCCCATCACCTGCACAGGATGTAGCCAATAGACTGGATCGCCAATTAAGCGATCGAGACTTGCCGCTATGATTAAAATCAGAAAGTTGGGAGATAGCTCTAGCAATGGAATTCGATGATAAGTTTAGTAGGGGCGTTGCCTCTATTAAACTTATCATCGATATTATGAAAGCCATATCTGTTCTGGGAACTTCGTCTAATGCTGGCAAAAGCTGGATGGTGACAGCACTGGGGGCGTGGCTGAGACGAAATGGTGTGAAAGTTGCTCCATTTAAAGCCCAAAACATGTCGAACAATTCCTATGTGACCTTGGAAGGAGGAGAGATAGGACGGGCGCAAGCAGTGCAAGCGATCGCCTGTGGAATGCGTCCCATCGTAGAAATGAATCCAATTCTGTTAAAGCCATCGGGGAATGGAACTTCGCAATTAGTTCTATTAGGCGAAGCGCTTCAACATATTGCAGCAATTGATTATTACCAACATATCGAAACCCTTTGGGAGAGGGTGCGTGATACCCTCGAATATTGGCGCGATCGCTGTGATGTTTTACTGTTAGAAGGTGCGGGCAGTCCCGTAGAACTAAATCTCATGCATCGCGATCTCGTAAATTTACGCCCGATCATCCATTTGCAAGGGCGCTGGATTCTCGTTGGTGACATCGAGAAGGGAGGTGTATTTGCTCAGATAATTGGGACATATCAGCTTCTACCCGAACCAGCAAAAGATTTAGGATTAGGCTTTATTGTCAACAAATTTCGTGGAGATTTGAGGTTGTTTAGTGATGCCGAAAAGCACTTCCAGAAACACATACCTAATCTTCCCTATTTAGGAGTTCTTCCCTATACTTCAGATTTACAACCTGAGAGCGAAGATAGTTTATGTAGTGAGGCAGAGGCTAAAGGACAGGGTGCAAAGATTGCGTGGATAAGATTTCCCCATCTGTCTAATTCCCAAGATAGTCAGCCTTGGCAATTGGATTTAGGAATAGAAACCTTTTGGGTACAAACTATTGCCGATTTAGATAATGCAAAGATAATTATTCTCCCTGGCAGCAAAAATACACTCAGCGATCTGCAATGGTTGCGAACTACAGGATTAGCAGATGCAATTCTCGCAGCATATCGGCGCGGTGTACCGATAGTTGGTATCTGTGGTGGTTATCAGATGTTAGGGAAGTATCTATGCGATCGCGAAGGTATCGCTGGCTCTCAAGGTGAGGTAGAAGGATTAGGGCTACTACCAATTAGTACCGAATTTATGGCGGACAAGCAGGTGCGTCAGGTGCAAGCAATTTGGCAAAGGTCGCAATCTATCGATAAATGGATGACCTACGAAATTCATATGGGAGTGACGAAATTAACCGAGACAATTGAATCTTCGCAAATCAAGCCTTTGCTTCAAGTGCAATGCGATCGCGAGTTTCGTGATGAAGGAATGCAATGCGATCAGGTATGGGGTAGTTATTTGCACGGTCTATTTGAATCGGTCAATGTCCGCAAAGCTTTAACTCAATTAGCGAATATTTCTGAATATCAACCTTCTTCAAAGTCTTGGCAAGATCATCAGC
>CAIJEA010000188.1 GCA_903819605.1 uncultured cyanobacterium
ATGGCTATTGCGATCGCCTGTCGCAAGCGATCGCCCGTGGGATTGCTAAAACTGGGGTTGCTGTAGAAATGGCAGATCTCAAATCGATCGACCTACAGGAATTACGTGAATTAGTCGGTCATACATCGGGTTTAGTCGTTTGTACGCCACCAGCATCGAATAGTCGCGTGGAAACCGCGATCGGTGCAATTCTTGCCGCCGCTAGCGAAAAGCAAGTAATTGGCTTGTATGAGCCGCACGGTGATGAAGACTCATCGATTGACTTGTTAAATAACAGGTTTAAGGATCTGGGTGTGGTCACAGCTTTTCCTGCGATCAAGGTACGCGAAAATCCTAACGAAGCGACTTATCAAACCTGTGATGAGGCGGGTACTGACTTGGGGCAGTTGCTGACTCGCAAGCAAAACATCAAACAACTCAAAGCGATCGATGCCGATCTTGATAAAGCTTTGGGGCGTTTAGCAGGTGGTTTATACATCATCTCCGCAGCAAAGGGCGGTGCACGTAGCGCGATGTTAGCCTCTTGGGTCGTACAGGCTAGCTTTAAACCACTAGGTTTTACGGTGGCAGTGGCAAAGGATCGAGCGATCGAGTCGTTTATGCAAGTGGGCGATCGCTTTGTCCTGAATGTGCTTGAAGATGGCAATTACTCGAAATTGATGCAGCATTTCCTCAAACGATTTGCACCTGGAGCCGATCGCTTTGAAGGTGTAAAAACTCAAATTTCAAACTGTGGCGCACCAATTCTCACTGATGCCCTTGCCTTTATGGAATGTGAAGTGATCAGTCGGATGGAATGTAGCGATCATTGGGTGATCTATGCGATCGCTGAAGAAGGACGAGTTTCTAAACCCGATGCACTTACCGCAGCTCACCACCGCAAAATTGGCAATCATTACTAACAAAGAGAGCGCAAAGCGCTCTCTTTGTTAAACCTTACCAAAGCGGCGATCTCGTTCTTGATAATCAACTAGCGCTCGGTGGAACTCACTACGATTAAAATCTGGCCAGAGTGTATGTGTAAAATACATCTCTGTATATGCCATTTGCCAAAGTAAAAAATTACTCAAGCGCATTTCGCCACTGGTGCGAATTAATAGATCGGGATTATGTGTTCCTGCGGTGTAGAGATGTTGCTCGAAGAGATTTTCGTCAATATCTTCAGGCTTAATTTCCCCAGATTGTGTGGCTTCCGCAATTTGGCGACAGACTCTTACAATTTCGCGGCGACTGCCATAGTTAATGGCAACGGTAAAATGGATGGCTTGGTTATTTGCCGTGGCAATTTGCGATCGCTCGATTTCCGATCGCAAGGACTTAGATAGAGAGTCAAGATCGCCAACAAAAGAGATGCGAACCCCTTCACGGCACATTTCCTCCAATTCACGGCGTAACATCCGCTCAAATAAAACCATCAAGAAGTCAACTTCTTGGGCTGGACGACTCCAATTTTCAGTCGAAAAAGCATAAACTGTCAATGCCGCAATTCCCCAATCTTTGCAGCAACGCAATAAGTCTTTGAGTGCATCTACACCCTGTCGATGCCCAGCGATTCTTGGCATTCCCCTTTGCTTTGCCCAACGTCCATTACCGTCCATAATTACGGCTACATGTTTAGGCAAGCGTTGGCGATCTAGGTCTGTTGGTAGAGTATGCAATAGCTTAGCGGTCATTTCTTTTCTGACGATTTTCGACTTACCATATTTTTAAGATTTAATCCTGACCAGAGCCAGTTAAATTTTGGCACTGTCCTTCCTAAAGGAGTCGGACGGTAATTGCCTAGTTTAGTTTCTAATATTTCTCGTAACCGGCTACTGGTGATTGGACGATCTAGAATGCCATTTTCCGCGACCGCGATCGAACCTGTTTCTTCAGACACTACGATACAAAAACAATTTCTAACGCGATCGGTAATACCCATAGCAGCACGGTGTCTTGTACCAATTTCTCTTGAAGCAGCCCGTTCAGAAATTGGCAAAATTACGCCAGCCGCCAAAATACGGTCTTCGCGAATTAGGATTGCACCATCGTGCAGAAGTGTCGATGTTTGGAAAATTGTATGTAATAGCTCTTTTGATAATAGTGCGTTGAGTTTTACCCCTGGAACAGAAAAATCGCGATCGTCAATTGGTTCACCAGTCTCAATAATCATCAGTGCACCTGTTCGATTTTGAGATAGCTCAATGACAGCATCAATGATTTCTTCGATAACTGAATCAGTTTCAACGATTGTGCGCCGATTAGTAGTGGGTTGAAATAAAGAGAGCAAATCTCCGCGCCCTAATCGTTCGAGAAATTTTCGTAGTTCTGGCTGCAAAATTACTGCCATAGCTACGGCTGAACCAATCAATAGTTTATCCAGAACGAAATTTAGTAATCTCAGCCCAAGGCGATCGCTAATTACACTAGCAATTAGTAAAAAAATGATGCCGCGCACCATCAGCAAAGTACGGCGATCGTTGCTGAGAGACAACATGAGGTAGATCAACCCTAATAATGCAAGGATATCGATCGCCCTCATGATGAATGCAATTGAGTTGATATTGACAAACCACTGCATTCATAACCCTCTCATTCACAACTAAAAAAACAACTACTTATGTAGTCTCTCTGGCAAGCAATCTTGACGTAATAGATCCTCGCGGGTTTCCCGTTTGATGATCAAACTAGATTCACCACCTTCTACAACAACAGCCGCAGGCTTGGGCAAACGATTGTAATTGGATGCCATGCTGTAATTGTATGCGCCCGTCCCAAATACAACTAGGATATCTCCTGCATTAGTAAATGGTAGTTGAATATCTTTAATTAAAATATCACCTGATTCACAATGCTTACCCGCGATTGTCACAGTTTGCGACAAAGGTGAACTCATGTGATTAGCAACAACTGCGCGATATTTGGATTGGTAGGTAATTGGACGTGGATTATCAGACATACCACCATCAACTGTGATGTAGGTACGAATATCGGGAACAGTTTTACTACCACCAATTGTATAGGCAGTTACGCAGGTTGAACCAACCAGCGATCGCCCTGGTTCACAGAGTAATTTGGGTAATGCTAAACCTTCAGTAACAAAAGCAGCAGTTACGCCAGCACTGACAGTTTTTACCCATTCCTCAATACTAGGGGGATCGTCAGACTCGACATAGCGAATCCCTAAGCCACCACCAATATTTAATTCGGAAAACTGTAAGCTATATTTTTCGCCTGCCAGTTTAAACCAATGCACCATCACACCGCCAATATCTTGGTGGGGCTGCAATTCAAAAATCTGTGAACCAATATGGGCATGAATACCAATACAGTTAAGACTAGACTCAGCCAAGAAGGCAAAGACTGACTCAATCTCATTGGGATCAAAGCCAAACTTACTATCGATATGACCAGTTTGGATATATTCGTGGGTATGGCATTCTATGCCAGGTGTCAAACGCAGCATAATGCGTGGGCTAAGGTTACCCTCTTGAGCAAGCCGTTCTAAAGTCTTTAGCTCATGCCAATTGTCCACCACAATAGTGCAGCTAGATTCGATCGCGTAGCTGAGCTCTTCAACCGATTTATTATTGCCATGAAAATAAATCAACCTAGGCGAAACTCCTGCTCGTAGTGCAGTCAAGATTTCTCCTGCCGAAACCACATCAATACCCAGTGACTCAGAACCCACGATCGCACAAACTGCGAGACAGCTCCAAGCTTTAGAAGCGTATAAAACCTGTGATTGACCTTGGTAATGCTTTGAAAATGCATCACGATATTGTTGACAAGCCGTTCTTAGACTAACTTCATCTAATATATAAAGTGGTGTTCCATATTGTTGAACTAATTCCACCACGTCACAACCACCGATTTCTAAGTGATCGCTAGAATTAACAATGGCAGTTAACGGTAAAAGCTGTTGATTCGGCGACAAACTATCTAAGCTGATAGCTTTATCTTGGGGTGGATTTGACGAAGCAGTCTCTTGTCTTGGGCTGGACAAAGCAGTAGTCATGAAGTACCAATGAAATTTTGTGAAACTCTCTAAATCCTATTATAAAAATAGCAGCTAATCTATTTGTAAAGTAGGTGTGAAAATATCAATCAAATTTTTATTAAAATTGATTTTATTACTTCCATAATCGTAATTGGTGAAAATAACAAAATTAGCTTTTATAAATAGAATCACGCCAAAATCATTTCCTTAATTCTCAATTTTTTCTAGATTTAGCGATCGCTGCAATTTGGCGATTTCATCCTTGTGAGCACGTACTCTAAGTTTTGCCTCTGCCAATAGTTGCAAACTAACCTTGTGTTCGCGAGGTACACCGCGCCAATAAAACACCCCAGCGATCGGTGATATAACCGTAAGCCATAACCAAAGATTTTCTAAATCTGGAATTAAAATACCTAAAACTAGCCCCAGACAGCTCAACCCAATTGCTGCCAATATGCTCAGAAATATTGCCAAAAAAAGGCTTGGCTTTACTTTCCCAACTAAAATTGCGATGTCTCGCGCTGGATCAATCTCGACTACCTTATAAGCTCTTTGGATAAAATGATCGCGGACTTGTTTTAATAGATGATCGTCTCCGAGGTTATCTACGGCAAACATTGCATCTGTTGTGCGATCGCGAACCGAGCCACGCAGAAAGGAGATTAGTCCAAAAAACAACAGAAGGGTTAAAAGTAGTGTGGAATATATTGTCGGGATTGTTTCAGACATTCGAGCAGGGATTTTACAGGGATTTGCATACAATCCGTCAATTATAACTATTGCTAAGTACCGCGTTGCATTAAAAAGATAGATTAAAACCTGTGCCGCCCGCTGCGCTTGAGGCGCAGGTTTTGGGGTTTTATATTTAATTTAGGTATACATAGCAAAAAAGAATTAGCCAGTACAAACCCAAAACCAGAAGATGAGTTGCGGCGTGAAGCGCCGCAACTCATCTTCTGGTTTTATGTCCTAATCAAACCTTGCTTGGCTATAGCACTCCGAAATAATAGGTGTTGCCTAGCTGTCAACTTTTGTTTTTTATGTCGTAATTTCTAGGACGACGGCTATACTTATTATGAATTGCAACTCTAAAAATTCATAAACTCGCGTATCTTTTTTAAATTTGATATATTCTCTTGGTTTTGATATAAAGAGTAGCGATTAAGCCTGTGACGATTAGAGCCACTTGGTAAAAATAAAACGATGACTGAATACCCTAAAGCTACCTATACAGGCAAGTATGTCGATGATTCGTTTAAGCTTGCCAAATTTTTCCGAGTATTACGCAAACGTTGGATTGTCGTCGTAGCTGTTTCGGTCACCGTATTTGCTGGAAACACTTATTACACATTTACCAGAACTCCACAATATCGTTCAAACGCATCGCTTCTGATCAACAATTCTACGATCCCTGTATCAGATATTCAAGTTCCAGGCTTACCTAGTAGTTCATTAATTAACCTCGGTACAGAAATTGGTATTTTGAGGAGCCGTCCTTTAATCGAGGTTGCCGTCTCGAAGATGCGGCAATCACCATCAGCTAGCTCCTATAAGGATATAGACGCTGGTACGATCATGGCTGGATTAGACATCCGACCTGAAAAAGATGCCTTGATTTTACGTCTTACTTACACTGACAGCGATCCTAAGCGAGCGCGTGAAGTTCTTAATGCCCTATCTCAAACCTATGTTGAATATAGCTTAAGCGATCGCCGTACCAAGTCTAGTACTGCCATTAAGTTTATTCAAGATAAGCTTCCGCAAGTCAAGCAGCAACTTGATAAGTCGTCTTTAGCCGTTACTCAATTCCGTAAGACTTATAATATTGTCGATCCTGATACTTATGCTGCTTCAGTTTACAAAATGCGCGAGGCGTTAGAAGTTAAAGCACAGGAATTACAAATCCAAATCGCTCAAGTTCAACAACAATATCAATCCCTCAGCCGTCAAGTTGGAAAATCTCCAGATGCGGCAATTAGTGGTGCAATCTTGCAGCAAGATATTCCCTATCAATCTTTGGTTAAACAATTTCAAGATGTTGAGACCAATTATTTCTTGGAACGTACCAGATTTCGTGAAGATCATCCTAATGTGATCGCACTCAAAGATCGCCGTGATGAACTCTACAAGCTATTACAAACCCGTGCTCAGTCAGTAGTTGGAATCAGAGGTGGTAATGCTAATATTACCAACGAACCTAATAGCCCAATTCAACAGACCTTAGCAACTCAGTTATTTGATGCCCAGACGACGCTTGCGGTAACTCAAGCTCAACTAGATAGTATCAGAAATGCCCAATCTGAGGTTGCCAGCGCTTTCTCTAAAATTCCCCAGATTCAGCAAAGATTTGTAGAAATTCAGAGACAACTAGCGCTTGACACCTCAACTTACACCAAGCTGACTGAAAAATTAGAAGAATTAAGAATCTCGGAAGCTCAGGAGATTTCATCATGGAAGGTTTTAGAACCGCCTCTGATTCCAACGACACCGTTCTCACCTGATATTCAAAAAAGCTTAACTACTGGTGCTTTTGTTGGTTTAGTATTGGGGGTTTTGGCTGCATTAATCTTAAATCGCCTAGACCAGCGTATTCGTGAAGTAGAGGAAGTCAAGGAAATCATCGATATTCCCTTACTTGCTTCGATTCCAATGACTGAAGTAGCTTCTTTGAGTGCAATGGTAGGGCAAGGAATATTACCGACTAGTAGCTATTACGCTTTTAAAGAAGCTATGAGTTCTTTAGCGTTAAATTTGCGCTATTTAGGTACTGACAACATGATGAAAGTGATTGCGTTCACTTCGTCTGTTCCATCTGAGGGTAAGAGCACACTCACCTATAACCTTTCTACGATTCTAGCGGCTCTGGGATATAAAGTGCTTTTGGTAGATGCTGATATGCGAAAGCCAACGGTTCATAAATTGACAAAACTGAGTAATAAAGCTGGTTTGTCTACTGCCCTAGCTACACCAAGTCCTTGGCAAGATCTAATTCAGGTTGCTGATGATAAGGGTAATTTGCATGTTTTGACATCAGGTTCTATTCCGCCGAATCCCATGTTATTGCTTGAGTCTGCGAAGATGACTGCTTTATTGCAAGAATGGCGACAAGAATATGACTACGTTTTGGTTGATACTCCACCAGTAATTGGTATAACCGATGCTCAGTGCTTAACATCTAAAGTAGATACATTTATTCTTGTGGCAGCTATTAACCGTTCTACGCGCAGTGGAATTTCGAGGGCATTAGAGGTCTTATCGACGGCAAGAGCAAATGTGTCTGGTTTGTTGATTAACATGATTGGGTCTTCCGATAGTGAATACCACTATGGATATTACGACCAGTATTATCTCAATCCTACAGAAACCGAAGAAGAATCTGAGCCTGCTGTGACAGCTATTGAGATTTCTAAGCCATAAAAGAGTCTACTTAGCAGTCTTAAGATCCACAGTAAAGGCGACATCAAGTGTCTCCTTTACTGTTTAGAAATCTACGCCACGTTTGAGGTCAACGCCCTTTTCGGCATAATGTTTGTGACATACCATTTCTGAATGGACAGAGGCAAGGTCAAAATAGGCAGGCTGATTGAAACAGCGACCTGTGATGATTACTTCGGTGTCGCGGGATTTTTTGAGTAAGGCTTGGCAGATTGGCTCGACAGGTAGCAAATCAAGATCGACGGTGGGATTGAGTTCGTCAAGGATAATTGTTTTATATAGTCCTGAGGCGATCGCCGCTTGAGCAATTTCCCAACCACGTTGAGCTTCGATGCAGTCCATTTCCTGTTGTTGTCCACGCCAGACGATAGCATCCCTTCCACAACGTTGGTGGTCGATCACATGGGGATAGCCTCGTTTGAGAGCTGCGATCGCGGCATCTTCGGTATAGCCTGCTCCCCCTTTGAGCCATTGCATAATCAGAACTCGGTGGGATAAATCGCGACTGATGCCAGTGCCGATCGCTTTTAGAGATCTTCCTAATGCCGATGTGCTTTTACCTTTTCCCGCACCCGTATAAATTTCAATCCCAGTCACATCATATTTTTCCGCATGGGCATCATCGTGCGATCGCATTTCTGAATGTAAATCGGCGATATCGATTAATGCTTGAGGTGCGCCGCGCCCTGTGCAGATGACTTCCAGATGGGGTGGTTTATTTTTTAAATCTTTAACGACACGATCGACTGGGATTAATCCTAGATCGAGAACGGGGTTGATTTCATCTAAAACTACTACAGAATAGAGTCCTGAAGCCATAGCTCCCTTGGCGATCGCCCAACCACGCTCGGCTTCTTGGCGATCGAATGGTGTGACATGTTCGGCATCAAAAAATTCGGAACGACCAGTCCGTACATGGTCGATCAAGTGGGGAAATCCCTGTTGCAATGCAGAAATTGCAGCATCTTCAGAATATTCGCGCTCAGAACCCTTGAGAAATCGCAATAATAAAATGCGCGTACCAAAAGGCGATGTGTCTGACATTCCTAAGCCAAGCGATCGCAGCACCACGCCCAATGCTGCCTGTGACTTGCCTTTGCCTGTTCCGTCATAAACATGGATTTGTCCGATCTCACGTTCGGGACGCACCTGTGCGGTCATGATGCCTATCGCTGCCATGTTTTTACTTAATCTCTTTTCACAACGCAAAATAATAGTATAGCAACCCCATCAAACCCAAGATAAGAGTGGCGGTGCGAAGCGCCGCCACTCTTATCTTGATATAGTACAATCCGAATAGCTAGGATACTTCTGGAATTAGCTGATGCTACAAATAGATCGCCAATATCTACCCACCAGCGACGAATTACCTGATTCCGATGATACGCCTGTGGATAACGAAGACCAGAATTTTGTACCGAATTTACTATTATTCTTGTTGGAATATATTTGGAAAAGTCGCGATGATTGGTACTTTGGTGTCGATATGGGGATTTATCACACCACTGGCGTAAGTCCTAGAGTTCCTGTAGTTCCTGATGGATTTTTGAGCTTGGGAGTGGAACGGCGCAAAAATGGTGGATCGCGTAGTAGCTATGTAATGTGGGAAGAAGAAGCTACCGCGCCAATTTTGACTATAGAAGTTGTGTCCCAGACCTCTGGCGATGAGTATGAAAAAAAATTAGATATTTATCGAAAATTAGGAGTCAAATACTATGTAATTTACAATCCTCAATTCTGGCGGCGTGATGGACATTTGCCTTTTGAGGTTTATAAATTAGTTGATAGCGATTACCAATTACAGATTGGTGAGCCTCTATGGATGCCAGAGATAGGCTTAGGGATTGGACGTTGTGTCTTGCCAAGCGATCGCTTTAGTCGTGAAGTTTTAAGCTGGTTTGATCAAAAAGGCGATCGCTATCTTAACCCTGAGGAACAGGCTGAGATAGAGCGTCAAATGGCTAATATCGAAAGACAACGGGCTGATGAGGCACAAAAACAGATGGAATCGTTAATTGCAAAGCTGCGATCGCTTGGTATTTCTGAAGAGTAGAAAGCCACTATGAAATCATGATCGGTAGTTCTTGGCAAAATGCTAAAATCTACGACTTAGAGCCAATATATTTGTGTCATGAGAAAATTTGCAGCGCGATCGCTGATAACTACTGCCACGCAAAACACAAGATAATCGACGGATTGTATCTAGGGGTTGAGTACGAGAAGATCTACTGGTAATGCATAATTATGTAAGTACGATCCCTTGTTATTTAGCTGTTGGCAATCCATCTCAAAATTTATGAATCGAAACTGGGCGATCGCTATAGCTGCAATTTCTTATCTAAGCATTAGTAGCGCAGCCTATGGTGATGATTTTAAAATGTCTCGACGTGCCAACGATCTAGAGATTGATCGCCAGATGATCGAAACTAGCCCAGTACTGAGGCGTTGGTTGGATAATCCACCCGATCTTTTAGATGATATTTATAACTTACCAAGCTTTAATACAAAGGTGAGAGTTGGTGTCACCTCTCGCAATAACTCACTTGGTGTTGAGGCTGGGGTTGAGGATTTATTTGTGGGCAAGTCACCTTTGACTTTTAATGGTAGCTACCAGACAGAGTTTAGCGGTAGAGAAAGCGATCTTCAGGCAAATATTCGCTATTACGTATTGCCTCTGGGTTCTTATTGGAATTTGTCACCAATTGTGGGTTATCGCCAATTTAATCAACTGGATCTTCCACAAATTTCAGGATTGGATTTGGGATTGCAGGGGATTTTAGTTTTATCGCCCCATAGTTCTGATTTGCGCCTAAGCCATACTTTTACCGCTCCAAATAGCAATTTGGAGCTGAGTACGACGACGCTATCGTCGAGCTACGCCATTACTAATAATTTGCGTTTGGGGACAAAAATTGAATGGAGGCGATCGCCTCTTATGAACGACAGTCGCATTGGCTTTTTATTAGAGCTAGCTCTTTAGCAATAAATAAAGAACGAATCTGTAGTTATTCATTTATTTTATAGCAGTAAAAAGCAAAACCCAGAGGAGAGTTGCGGCGCTCAGCGCTGCAACTCTCCTCTGGGTTTTATGTCGGCTATAGCTATAATTATTGCAATTTGGCTAAGGGATAATCAGTTAACAGTTGGCGTTGTAAAAGTAGATCGATCGCGGTTACTAATAACTCACGCTTGGCACTAATGCTAAATAAAACCTTTAGGCGATCGCAGTCGGGCTGACCGAGGGGATCGAGCTTGGCGATCGCCTGTGCGACTCCTTCCCCGTTATTATCTGTTTGTAAGGGCTGAAAAGTCTCTTGTGCCTTTTGCCCAAACTGCATCACAATGCGATCGCCGTCAAAAATCACTTCGGCAGCACCACTAGGACGGCTTTCGAGTTCGCCAATTGTGAGGGCAATTTCAGGTTGATCGGGTTGGGATGCTCTGAGTAATAGCTCTATGGGTCTGCGAGTGGGATAGACTTGACCGCGCCGAAATAGAGGCTGATATTTCCATTGTGCTGTAGCACGATCCCAATAACGAATTGCATAGGAATGAAATAGATAATCTTGAACACTTATGCCTTGGCTAAGCATCAGCGCACCATGGGCGATCGCTTCAAAGGGCTTATGACTGTAGACCATTCCCATTTTGAAATAGTTCTCAATATAGGAACGCACTGATGGAATTAATGTGCAGCCTCCAACTAAGAGAATATGTTTAATATCTCCCTTGAGAATTCCTTTGTTAAACGAACGATTGATTAATTCATCGATCGCTGATTGCAGAACCCGATAAAATCCTTTACGTTCTAGTAAATTCTCTAATTGCTGGCGGCTATAGCTAATCTCTGTTGTAGATTGCGTGGTAATTTCAAAAAAAAATTCTGAAGCAGTTTCTACTTCTGAAAGTTTAATTTTAATTCGTTCCATCAGAAACTTCAGAATGCTAGTATTATTAGCCCTATCATCACTAGGATTTGTATCACGACTTTCCAGATAGTCTTGTACTAACCATTGATCGATATCTTCCCCGCCGATCGTATAGCCTGTTTTGGTAATTGCTTCCGCCTTATAGTCTGTCCATTCACTGCGATTTACCCCAATCTGCTCTCCCCATTTCGCGACATTTCCACTCTTTGGTAATCGCACTAACGATAAATCCAATGTGCCGCCACCAAAATCGATTACCAATACCAATGCGCTCGGTGCGATCGCCTCGTAGCCCAAAGCCGCCGCCGTTGGCTCGTCAATGATCCGAATGCGTGGAGCTTGTATGGTTGGTAAATTGGGAGTGAATATCTCAGTACTGCATTCTTCTAACCAGCGTAGATATTTTTCATAGGATTGTACAGGCGCGGTCAAGATTATTTCCGATGGGAAAAACTGTTGCGATCGCAGTTCTTTTAATAGTCCGCGTAAGAACTGATTACCTAACCATTCGGGCGTAATTTTAATCTCATCAAGTTTGGGAATGTATCTCACATTCGCCATCAGTCGGCGCTTAATCTGACTAAAGAATCTGATATGGGGTCGATCTTTGCCGACATCGATGACACGCTGACCAATTTCAACAATTTCTTCTTGAGCATTCTGCACATATACCATTGAAGGGACAAGTGCATTTAAAGGGGTAGGACGATTAAGATCTGCAAAGTTTAAAGTTTCAGGTTGATTGGTGGCAATATTCCATCGGGCAATCACAGTGTTGCTACTACCAAAATCAATTGCGATCGTATTCATATACGTTGTGTACGCCATGAGTAGCCAGTAATGATCATAATACCTTCTGGTTTTACACTTAAATTTTGCACTTAAATATAGCAGTAGTCAGTTACGTTAGGACAAAAGCAAAACCCAGAAGAGAGTTGCGGCGCTTCGGGCCGCAACTCTCTTCTGGGTTTTGCTTTTGTCCTAACGTAACTGGCTACTGCTATATTTAAGTGCAAAATTTAAGTGTAAAACCAGAAGGTATTATGATCATTACTGGCTACTCATGGCGTACACAACGTATATG
>CAIJEA010000189.1 GCA_903819605.1 uncultured cyanobacterium
CCCCCCCCCCAAAGGCTCTTCTGGGTTTTATGTCAGCTCTACCTATTCTTTTCTCAGTTTTGTGTGGGCGATTGCTATATGCTTTAAGCAAATCATCAATTACAAAGATTAATTATGGCTTTGAATGTTGGCGATCGCGCCCCAGAATTTAGCTTGCCCGATACCTATGGCAATGTCGTGACACTTGCTAGTCTCAAAGGAAAGCGTGTCGTTTTGTATTTCTATCCTCGCGACAATACCCCTGGATGCACAAAAGAAGCCTGTGGATTTCGTGATAATTACGCTCAATTCCAAGCAAAAAACACCTTGATTTTCGGGATTAGCACTGATGATGCTAAGTCCCATCTCAAGTTTGTCGAAAAATTTGACTTGCCTTTTCCCCTACTCTGTGACGTTGATGCTCAAGTTGCCACAGCCTACGAAAGCTACGGTAAAAAACAAATGATGGGTAAAGAATATTTAGGTATCTTCCGCAATACTTTTGTGATTGATGCAGAGGGTAAAATTGAAAAAATTTATCTTGCTGTCAAAGCTGAACCGCATCCAGCCCAAGTACTAGCGGAAATCTAAGTCAAGAGGGATGCTTCCGCATCCCTCTTGACTGACAGCAATTTGCGACCAAATGAATCAAAATTTAAAAATATTGGTTCTCATGTCAGCGCAAAGCACTGTAAAACTATGTCTGAGGTGTATACATTGAAACCTAGCCTAACTAATACTGATACTAATCATTGGGTAATTCGCGATCGCCAATTTATTTGGGGCGATCGCACTTATCTTATGGGTGTTTTGAATGTTACGCCTGATAGTTTTAGTGATGGTGGTCAATTTAACTCACGGGATGCGGCGCTCCAACAAGTTGCTGAGATGCTGCCATATATTGACATTCTTGATATCGGTGGCGAATCAACCAAACCCAATGCTCAACCAGTAAGTGCTCAAGAAGAATGCGATCGCCTTTTGCCGATTATTGAAGCAATACGGGAGACATATCCAAATCTGCCAATTTCTGTCGATACGATGAAAGCAAGTGTCGCCAAAGCGGCGATCGCTGCGGGGGCTGATATGCTCAATGACGTTTCCGCAGGAAGATTCGATCCAGATATGTTGCCTGTTGCAGGACGGTTGCAAGTACCAATTTTCTTGATGCATATGCAAGGTGAACCACGCACAATGCAACTAAATCCTAAATATCGCGATGTGGTGCAAGATATCAAGCAATTTATGAACGATGCAATTTTTGTTGCTAAGTCTTGCGGTATCCCCAAACATTTAATCGCGATCGACCCCGGCATTGGTTTCGGTAAAACTGTCGAGCACAATCTCGAAATTTTAAAAAATTTGCGTACTTTCCAAGAAATTGGTGCACCTTTACTAGTAGGAGTGTCGCGTAAAAGTTTTATTGGTAAACTTTGCGATCGCCCCGATCCAAGCGATCGGCTGTTTGGTACGATCGCCGCCTGTAGCGCTTGTATCGCTGGAGGTGCAGACATCTTGCGTGTTCACGATCCTAAAGAAATAATCGACGCTTGTAGAGTCAGTGATGCAATTTTTCGTCAAAGTTAAATCGGTAATTATAGCCAAGTAAGTTAAGACATAAAACCCAGAAGAGAATTGCAGCGCGAAGCATCGCAATTCTCTTCTGAGTTTTGATTTTGTCCTAACATAGCTGGCTACAGCTATAGTCGAGCCAAGCTACTTATTGCATCAAATGCATAATAATCATGCACAAATAGCTCATGTAAAAAGTATCTGTTACAGTCCATCAGTTACAATAACCAAACAGGATTTAGACTTTAATGCAGTCTTGTAAGATTTGTAATAATTTAGAGGGCAAGCCGTGCCACAGGCTAAGCATTTGTTGATTGGGTCCACTAGATCAGGTAGCGGAAAATCAGCAGCAATTTTGGGATTAACATATCATTTGCAAGCCAAGGGTTACAAAATTGGCTACGGTAAACCAATTGGCACTTTTACTACTAAAGAATTACCTGAATCAGCCGAACGTATTGAGGCTGATGTGGATTTTATTAAGCAAACGCTAAATTTGCCTCAGTCATTGCTGCGCCCTACCTTACTAAATCTTGACCGAGCTGCACTTCAACGCCGCCTATCTGGTGAAGATACGGCTGAATACAGCATCAAGTTAGAGGAATACAAAAAATTAATTGAAGGCGATCTCGTATTTTTAGAAGCCCCTGCAAATACGGCTGAAGGAGCAATTTTTGGACTGTCACTAGAAGAAATGGCTGATCATCTAGATGCACCAATTTTATTAGTAATGCGCTTTGGCTCTCTGTTAGTCGTCGATCATATTTTGATGGCAAAACGGCGCTTTGGCGATCGCTTATTAGGTGTAGTAATAAATGACATCCCTGAAGAACAGTATGAGACCTCGCTTGAGATATTACACCCCTACCTTGAGAATCAAGGTATTCCCGTATTGGCTATCATGCCTGAGAACCGCACTTTGCGGAGTGTCAGCGTAGCAGAAATAATTGAGCAATTAGGTGCGAGTATTCTTTGTTGTCCTGAGAATATTGACTTAAGCAAAGTAATGGTTGAGGAATTAAAAATTGGTGCAATGGATGTTAATTCCGCGCAAAGTTATTTCCGCAAGTCGTATAACAAAGCTGTTGTTACAGGCAGTAGTAGGATCGACCTCCAGTTTGCCGCTCTTGAAACTTCTACAAATTGCCTAATTTTGACGGGTCGCCCCTTTATTAGTGAGGATGTCGCCCATAAAGCGATGGAGTTAGGTGTTCCTGTTCTGGCTGTTAGTAAAGATACTCTCAGCACAGTTAGCATCATTGAAGGCTGTCTAGGTCAAGTCCGTCTCCATGAAGGGATTAAGGTGACGAGTATTTGCGACATGATGGCCAAGCACTTTAATTTCGATCGCTTTTTGAAACTAATGAATATTAAGGCTTATGCAACTACTGCCTAAAATGTAAAAAGGCTCCAATTTCTGGAGGCTTTTTACATTTCTTGGAGCGTTTTCCAACCAGGAGTCCATAGCGATGGTCGTTTGAGGGCTTTAGCATTTAGCCAAAACCTCACGGAATCATCGCAGGCTGCCTTGATTTCTGCAAAAACCAGATCCCCCTCATTTTTGCGATTTACAACTACAAAATGTCGCCATCCAAAGGTTTCTTGCATGGCAGTCCACTTTGAACCGATTAGATGTGGAAATTTCTGTTTTTTGGTCATAAAAGCTTCCAATTAAGAAAATATAAAGTAATTACTGAGAGTAATTACTTTATATTTTCTTAATCAACATCATCATCATCATCGTCATCATCATCATCATCGATGTAGCTAGAATCATCACCTAACATCAATTCGCTTAGTTCTTCAGCTTCATCATCAAATTTTAAGTTAGATTCTGTTCCTTCTCGTGCGATTAGGCGACCAGTAGACTCAAGCCAATCCAGAATAGAGGCTTGCTGCTCAGTTGGGATAATTGCTGCTGGTTGATTACGGCGCTGTACGCGCAATGCTGGATTATTCATATCTCAAAAATACCAATTACTGTTAGTAATTAATAAGGGCGCGAAGCGCCCCTATTAATTATTTAGAAAATTATTGTTAGCAATTATTAGCGATCAAGAGGTGAGAAGAGCACGCTTCTTGATTATTTAGAAACCTGCGGGTAAACCTAAGCCACCAGTGAGATCTTCCATTTTTTGCTTCATCGTGCCAGTAGAAAGCTGATAAGCATCCTTTAGCGCAGCGAGTACTAGGTCTGATAGAACCTCTGCACCTTCGTTTAAAGCTTCAGGAGAAATTTCTACACTTTGAGGTTCTTGGTTGCCACTCAGAGTTACTTTGACTAGTCCACCGCCTGATTCGCCTGTTAGACGCAGTTCATCTAATTCTTCTTGCAGCTTTTTAGCGCCTTCTTGAATTTGCTGAGCTTTTTGGAAGGCTTCTTTCATCTTGCCTAACCCAAAGCCAAATCCTTTTCCGTCTGACATAGCAGTATCAGTCTTATCCTAAGTTTTCTCATTTATTATGTCACTAATCGTCACGGTTCGGTAAGTACGGTCATTGCTAATGCTGCCACAAAGCTCAGCCTCAGTAAGGGGAAATTTCGTGGCTAAAGTCTTGAGTTTTTTTGAATTTGTAAAAGTCCATAATTGCGCCCCAGATGGCGGAGCCTGTTTCAGAATCGACTCCGCGATCGCCACTCCAAAATTCATCAGCGCTAACCTCAAAACCTAAGACAACTTGGCGAGATTCGTTTAAATATTGAAAACAACATTTCGCATCCTTGGGCATTTCGGCTTTGTATCGACCATTGGCAAATGTGACATCTAATAAACAACCAGCGAGAGGTTCGATGTCATTAATCGCGATTTGATTAAGGCGATCGCGATCGCGTCCAGCCCCAGTCCACGCGACAGGATCTTTAAATCCCCAATATTTCACTTGAATCTTGCCGTCATTTTCCAAAAATTGCAAAATACGCTGACGATAGGGGCGATCGAGGATCAAGGCATTGGCTTGTTCGGCAAAGATGGCAATGCTGCCCAAAACGTTAAATGGGATAGGACGCTGCCACCAGACTAAATTTACAAACCAAACGGGCTGATCTAGCGATTGTTCGCGGTTGCTAAATTCTCCCGCCATCCATGATGCGAGAATTAAGAGTTGTTCAGTTGCCATAAATAGGGCTTGCCGAAAAAGAGACTAAGCGGAGAGTAGTGTAGTACAAAGAGGAAGAGGAATACATTGACCGTTAATCTTACCCATCGATTCTCTACTGACAGCTTTGCTCTAAATACGCGATGTGCAACTAAAAGTCTGAAAGACCTGATTTCTCGTACTGCACCAAAAAGCACTTTGGATTTCAGGTAGCTCAAACAATTTCAGGTCATTAACTC
>CAIJEA010000190.1 GCA_903819605.1 uncultured cyanobacterium
ATGCGGCGCTTCGCGCCGCATCTCTCTTTTGGGTTTTAATTTTGTCCTAATATGACTGGCAACAGCTATACAATGCACACCTACCTACTGTCAGGGTTTATGATGTAAAGATAGATCATTTAAGGATCGCAGATATTTATGGATACTAATAACTTGCTGAAGCAGTTACTAATGCTCGGCGTAGGCACAACTTCAATAGTGTTAGAAAAAATTAAAGAAGCTAGTGAAGATTGGGTTAAAGATGGCAAAATTGATCCTGAACAGGCTTCAGAAATTCTTAATGATATTGCTAGTCGTCTCAAGTCAGAACAAGGCAATCTGGAGACTTTAATTCAGCGTCAAATTCGCAACGTGATGCAAGATTTGGGCGTGCCTCGCCAAAATGAAATGGATGAATTGCGCGGACGAATCGATCGCCTTGAGCGTCAGGTTCGCGAATTAGAAAATAAACAGTGGCGCTAGATCAAAACCCAATATTTTTGTTAAAAGTGTTGCGGAGCAACACTTTTAACAAAAATATTGGGTTGCTATATATGGATATTAATTAATGGAAGCTTCAGGGATTCTCTATTTGGTGGGAACGCCGATTGGTAATTTGGAGGATATGACTTTCAGGGCGATCGCTACGCTCAAACAGGTAGATTTAATCGCAGCGGAGGATACACGTCATACAGGTAAGTTATTACATCATTTTGGCATTGAGACTCCACAAACTAGCTACCACGAGCATAATTCTTTTAAGCGCGTTCCTGAGCTAGTTGAGAAAATGCGGCAAGGTATGGCGATCGCCTTAGTCACGGATGCAGGAATGCCTGCAATTTCCGATCCAGGGGTAGAACTGGTACAAGGTTGCATTGATGCTGGAATAAGAGTTGTACCGATTCCTGTAGTTACCGCAGGTATCGCAGCCTTGACAGCTTCGGGTTTTGCGACTCAATATTTTGGGTTTGATGGATTTTTACCCACGGATAAAAAAGAAAAACGCGATCGCTTAGATCTTTTGCGTTTAGAAACCCGCACGATGATTCTTTATGAGTCACCACATCGGTTATTACGTACCCTTGAAGATTTAGCAGATAGTTTAGGAAAGGAACGAAAAATTGCGATTGCAAGGGAACTAACGAAACTTCATGAGGAGTTTTGGCGTGGATCGATTGAAGAGGCGATTGCCCATTTTACAATTCAATCTCCTAGGGGTGAGTTTACACTAGTTTTAGAAGGAGCAAAACCCAGTCTAAAACCAGTTTGGACTGAAGAAAATATTTTAACGGAATTACAAAATCTGATAGCTTCTGGAGTGTCGCGATCTGATGCTAGTCGGCAATTAGCTGACCTTGCGGATTTACCCCGCCGTCAAATTTATCAGTTGGCGTTGACTCTAAAAGGATAAAGTGCTGCACTTTATTTCCTACGTCGTAACAATGCTAATAACTTCTCAAAGCCTTCAGGCAACGGGGCAATATTTTCAATTAATTCGCCTGAAACTGGATGCGTAAAGGTCAGCCGCCATGCGTGGAGGGCTTGCCCTGAAAGATATTGTGAAACCTCTTTATTGGGATGACCATAGACAGGATCGCCTGCGATCGCCCAGCCCATATATGCTGAATGGACGCGAATTTGATGGGTGCGCCCTGTTTCCAAATCAAATTTAATGAGGGTGTAATTTCCTAAGCGTTCCTTAATTTGCCAATGGGTAACGGCTCTGCGTCCATTTTCGACTACTGCCATTTTTTTGCGATCGCTATGATGTCTGGCGATCGCCGCATCAATCACTCCTGATTCTCCCCCTAATTGACCTTTGGGGACTCCACGCACAATTCCCAAATATTCCCTTCGTGCTGTTTTTGCCTGTATCTGTGCTTGTAAATTCTGATGGGCACGATCGCTTTTTGCTACCACCATTACACCACTCGTGTCTTTATCTAAACGGTGCACGATGCCCGGACGTTGAGTTCCATTTATCCCCGAAAGTTCCTTGCAATGGGCTAAGAGAGCATTTACTAAGGTTCCATCGCTATGCCCAGCCGCAGGATGCACGACCAGTCCCGCAGGTTTGTTAATTACAATCAAATGCTCATCTTCGTAGAGAATATCTAAGGGAATCTCTTGGGCGATTAAATCCAGTGGTGTTGATGCAGGTGTGATTAACTGAATGCGATCGCCTGCTTTGATTAAGTCCTTTTTGTTGCTACAAAGAACATCATTAACAGTAACGTAACCTTCATCAATTAAAGCTTGGATTCGCGATCGGGATAATTCAGTTAGTTTTTGTGCTAAAAAGCTATCTATACGCTGGGATTTAGTAAAATCTATAGAAACCTCAATTAAGTTAATACTATTTGCTGTATTTGTGGTCACTGGAGCTATATCAAGATTGTAAAGTAAAGTTCATTATATCTTTTAAATTTCCTAGTACATGGTTATAGTTCTATCTCTAATCCTGCCATTGAAGAGGATCTAGGTGATAGTACCTTTGTAGGAGTTCGTAAAGATCTTGGTGCTTTTGATTTAACTGTTTTGGCTTCTCAAAAAATGTCTCCGTTGCAACCGCAAAAAACTCCGCAGGATTTGTGGCTCCATAACTATCGATTATAGTCTTTTTATCAGTTTCTAAGCGATCGCGTAATTGTAAATATTCTGCTGTCATTACCTTTGCCCATGCTGCATAATCCATTGCTCTCGGCAAAATTGGAACACCTTCCGCTTTTCCATCTTCTTGATCGAGTTGATGTGCGAACTCGTGCAGCACTACGTTATGTCCATCATGCCAATTGAGAATATCCTGCTGTACCTGTTCCCAAGAGAGAACTAATTGATCTCTTGTCCATGACTCACCTAGTCTGGCTACCCGACGCTCTTCCACTACATAGCTATTCATGACCATCTCATTGACGATATAAGCTGTAGGATAAACTAAAATTGATTGCAGATTAGGAAAAAAGGTTTTGCGATCGCCAAATAGCAACAAACAAGCGATCGCTGCGATCGTTACTTTTATTTCCTCCGTAATTTGTAATCCTAAGCAGCCAATAAACTGCTTTTCCTTTAGAAATACTTGGATATATCCTTGCAGTTGCTTTTGCTGTTCAGGAGAGAGGCAAATATAAATAGCAAGATTGTTTTGTACAATGTTTAACCATGCTCTCGGAAAGGGCTGGCGCATAAGTCGGTCGCGTTGCCAATTCACAAAAAATGGATAGCACAAGATTCCAATGGCGATCGCACTTACCGCAATAGAGAAGAGAATTGCCAAAATATTTGGAGCAGCCACAAGGTTTTAAATATTTGGAATCAAAAATCTGATAGCGATCAAGATGACAGCATTTTATAGCTAAAATGGTCGGGGATACGAGCTTCCTATTCTAGCCTCAAGATCATCACCAAAAATTAGCATTGCACATATTTATAAACGATCAAGGAAAAGATGGAAAAGATTTTTGATTTTTACGTTTGAGGTAGAAAAGCGATAAACGGATCGAAATCGGCAACATTTCCTTAGCCTTTGATTAGCATAGAGTCTTGCGATGGAACCTTGCTAAGTAATGTCTCAATCTGGTGTTCTCTCTATCCACCCTTGTCGTATAGATATTACTAACAATATTGCGCGGTTTTCATCCACTCATAGGTTAACTGAATTAATGCCCTAAGCTAAGATTTTTATAGGGTTGGAAACAAACCGTAATGTAGGTTTGTAACTTTAACAACAATTTTTAAATTCTTAAAGCCGCAGTATTTAAACCTGTACATATAGAAATGAATATTTCTTCTTAGTTAAGCCTCTCTGAAAGCTCAATTACTCTAGCAGATTAGCTTGAATGATCGATGCTTAATTTTGAAGCTATAGGAATAAATCAATATGTCTCTGGATTTTATTCAGCTAACAGGGCAAATATCACATTGCTCTGCATTCTGAGTATATTCTAGTAAAAAAGAGTCTAGTACCCGTCCATTCGCGACGGTTGGCTTCATTAATTTACTAATCATGATGTCTATTTGGAGAAACGCTATGACTTTAATTTTACCTCCATAAATAGCAATACTTCGGACATTTTTAGCAGCTTGTATCGGTTACCCCGTATAGAGTTTCGTCTCGCCTGAGACTTAATTAGCTGCTAGACTAAATGCTAGCGGCTAATTAAACACACAATTGTTAAAAAATGTCGCTCTGCAATTCTTCTAGCTTCGTTAAGGAAATGCCCGAAGTATTAAAATTAAAATAGATTGAAGTTGAATTTCTTGGAAATCTATTTTTAGGCTGAATATCCTTGTAGTTGAAGCGCGATCAGTTTGTTCCCGCATTTTTAGCCACAATTATCTTTGTCGCAGTCAAATGGAAGTTTCAGCACTTGTCCCTAATTAGCTGACTAGACCCAAACTCACTCTTAACTAACTTTCAATTGGCTACTTCTCAAATCAAATGTTACATGAATATTCTAAGGTGAACTATGTCTGATGCACATCATTCTGGAGGTGGAGAACTTAAGCCAACTCTGGGTTTAATTGGTGTAACAATTAACGCTATGGCGCTAATTGCACCAGGAGCATTCCTATGGACTACCTATCAACTCCAAGCTCCAAAAGCTTCCGCACCAAACATGTGGGCATCAGTAGCGATCGCTACAGGAATTGCTTTACTTACAGCTAGTTGCTTTGCCACTCTCTCTAAAGCCTATTCCGCTGCTGGTGCTGGAAGTTCCTATTATTACGCTGAAGCAGCGATCATTGCTAAAGAGGAACACAAACACTTCCGATTTGCTCGCATCGTAAAATTTCTTGTGGGCTGGTCATCGCACCTCTACTACTGGGTCTATCCAGGGGTTATGGTTGCCTTCATGGGCACGCTGGTTGTATATATAGGACAGCTATTCAATCCCGATTTTGCCTCGGCTTGGCAGTGGCAGGTTGCTATAAGTGTCGTCTTTGCTATTTTTGTCGGAGTTATCGCCCTTTTTGGTGTAACTGGTTCGACCCTGATTAATATTATTATTAATATTATTCAGATAGTCTCCTTGGTATTCTTAGGACTCCTATTCATTATTTTTCGATTAGGGCATCCAGAGTTTCAGTACGAACATGCCAACGCTCTAAGCGTTGTTTTACCCCACGATTTTCCAGGATTGATCTTCCAAGTTAGTATCGCAATTTTACTCGTCGTTGGATTTGAGTCCGCTACCGCTCTAGCTGGAGAAGCGATCAATCCCAAACGTGACGTGCCAAAAGCCGTTATTCTCTCCTTAGTAATTCAAGCCTGTGTATGCTACTTCTTTGAATATTTCGGAGCTAACTTCTTTATCAGCAATGCCTATGCTGGCGTTATTAATAAGGCTGGAGATCAATCCTCCTTTACGGCAGGGCTAGATCCTAAAATCACTGATTTTGGCGAGGCAATCAAAGCTTTGAGCCTTGACGCTTCTAAATATGATGGAGGAAGCATCCTGACAGGTTTTGATGCTGCCGCTCAATCAGGCGCTCCGATTGGAGATATGGCTAGAATCTTAGGAGATACAATCTTAGGTGGACATGGATTCGC
>CAIJEA010000191.1 GCA_903819605.1 uncultured cyanobacterium
AAGTAACCAAAATAAATAAATTAAAGAACGAGAGGTAGCGTTTCACGCTACCTCTCGTTCTTTAATTTATTTATTTTGGTTACTTTGTAGTTGAATCAACAAACGTTTAATCAGCATAATTATTGTTCGCTTTATAGAACTTAACAATGAGGCGATTCCGCCGAAACTCCCCATCATTCTCCAAATAAAGACAATCCAGTGCCAGCCCTTACCGATCTCTCCCCAAAGCGTTATCTTTTCTTGTTGAGAGTCTTCTGATAATTGATTGCCAGAAGCTTTGGCATTTGAAGGTTTGAAGGTTACTTCTTGAGACATAACTTTAAAGATTACTAAAGATCACTTGTTTGGATTGAGCGATAAAGCCTGAAATTATAAATCTAAATATATGAACATTTCTGGTTTGTAATTTATCGTAAGGAACACGCAGTAAAATAAAGAACCAGTTTTTTGTGGTGCATCTCCACCGCGCCACAAAAAACTGGTTCTTTATTAAATCGCAAAACCCTTATATAGCAATCCTAAATTAGTTGTCGAGGGCTTATGTACTATCTCAAGATGAAAGGTGGTGCAAAGCACTACCTTTCCATCTTTGGGTTTTTAAGCTGAATTCACGTTAAAGTTAAGCCAGATATTTAGGATCATCGGATTATGTCACAAGGCAAAGAAACTACTATTTTATTACTGTCATTGCTAGTCACCGCAGGTATTGCAGGCGGTGGATACTGGTTCTTTTCGCAACAAAGCAAACAAACACAATCACCAACGAACTCACAACCAACTACCAATTCACAGCCAATTCCAACGGTAAGTTCAAATAGTCCTCAATCTTTACCCACAGCCTTAAGTCTCGATACTTCCTTACCGAATCCAACCGTATTAGAAATGGATGGTACTACAGCAATGGTGTCATTGATTAAAGAGTTGCGTAATGCTTATGCCCAAATAAATCCAAATATTCCCACTACGTTTGGTATACCTGACGGTAATCCCAATGGTACTGGTAAAGGTTTACAGAATTTGCTTAATGATAAAGCCGCGATCGCCGCCAGTTCGCGTCCGCTCAAACCAGAAGAAGCTCAAGCAGGGGTGCAATTAATTCCTGTGGCTAGAGATACGATGGCGATCATCGTGGGAGCAAATAATCCATTTAAGGGAAATCTCACAGTTGAACAAGTACGGGATATTTATACTGGCAAAATCACTAACTGGTCGCAATTAGGCGGTGCAAATGCCCCAATAAAAGTAATTAATCGCAATGTTGGTAGCGGTGGGCGCGACTTTTTCCAAGATACGGTACTGCTAGGACAAGCGTTTGCGCCCGATAGTCCCAACTTTATAACATGGGATAAAAGCGAAACTACGGCAATTTTAAGAGCGATCGGCGATACGGGAATTTCTTACGCCACAACTTCACAGGTAGAAAAGCAGGAAATTATCCGAATTGTGCCAATTAATGGTGTTATACCAACAGATCAAAATGCGGTCAGAGTGGGTAAATATCCAATTACTCGCAATTTGTTCTTAGGTGTCAAGAAAAAAACTAGCCCTGCTGCTAAGCAGTTTATTGAGTTTACCCTCTCGCCACAAGGACAACAAATCGTGCAGAAACTAGGATTTATTCCAATGCAGTAAGTAGTAAAGCCTTGACAAAATTCCGTAACCCCAAAAGGCAGAGATGGAGCTTTGCGCCGCCTTTCCCTTTTGAGTTTTACAATAATTTTTAGTAGATCTAGGCGATGCGATCGCACTTAAAAATAACAATAATAGAAATAGCAACTTCCTAGAATCTTTTGGAAACAATGAGCTTATCTCTTTTGTCTCTATTGTTGGTATTAGTTCCAAACTATTTAGTTGCAAACAAAAAAGACTGCGCTTGAGGATGGTTTTGTGAAAAAAGGAATACAAAAAGGGTTTGTTAATTTTTTGGCATCTAGCCTTGTTTTGAGTGGTGGCATAAGTGCGATCGCTACTCTTCCTTTTGTCTCAAATACCGCAGTCCAAGCTCAATCAGACGAAGACACTAATATTCGCGTTTATAAGCTAGCTAGTCCTGCGGTAGTATCGATTCAATCACAGCAAGGTAGTGGTAGTGGATCGATTGTTGATGCCAAGGGCTTGATCTTGACTAACTGGCATGTAGTGCGTGGCGCAACTACGGTTAACGTCACCCTAAACGATAAGCGTCAATTTCGTGGTGTTGTGATTGCAAGTAGTCGTAATCCCGATCTGGCAATGATCAGGTTAGAGGGTGTGACGGAAAATTTGCCCACAATTCAGATCGCGACTTCAAGTGGTATTCAAGTTGGACAGAGAGCCTTTGCGATCGGTAATCCCTTTGGCAGATTTGCAGGAACGCTCACCACAGGCATTATTAGTCGGGTTGATAGCGATCGCAAGTTATTACAAACCGATGCCGCCCTTAATCCCGGAAATTCGGGAGGTCCATTACTCAATGGTCGAGGCGAATTGGTGGGTGTAAACACGGCAATTTTTACAACTAGCTCCACCAATAGCGGTATTGGATTAGCGATCGAGGCAGATACTGTTAGGCAATTTATTACCTCAGTTCTTCAAGGGACGATCGCCAATAATTCCACACCTTTAAATACTACACCGAGTATTCTCACTCTTGACGGCAAGGCGCTCTCCTCTACACTTAGCAGTTCTGACAAAACATTACCCGATGGTAGTTACTACAAGACTTATCAATTTCAAGGTCAAGCAGGACAATCCGTGGTAATTGAGATGCATAGCAAAGTCATCGATTCCTATCTAGTACTATTCGACGCTAGCGGGCGCAAAGTTGCTGAAGATGATGATGGAGCTGGTGGCAAAGATGCGCGAATTGCCATCACGTTGCCTAGTACGGGCATATATACTCTCTATGCTAATTCCTATGAAGTTGGTGAATCAGGTTCCTATACTATCTCAGGAAGCTTGAGTAATAATTTCACTGCCCAATCAACAAGCCAATCAAAGGGCGATCGCAGAATCCTTTTGCAGAAAAATGGAGTCTTAGGAACCGAGAGTCATGTCTTTGCGAGAGATGGCAGCCTGTTTGATACCTTTAGTTTTAATGGACAAGCTGGACAAGTTGTACAAATCGAACTGATTAGTTCCGATTTTCATCCCTATTTAGTATTGTTTGCACCAAATAGTAAAGTTTTGCAAGAAAACAACGGTTTGCCCAGTCGTACTAATGCTTCCATGACGATCGAACTACCTTTTACAGGCACATATCGAACGATTGTTAATGCCTACGATCGCACAGGCAAAGGCTCATACAAACTCACCGTAAAAAGTGTGAAATGAACTCTAAATTATAAACTAGGATAGATTTACTATGCGCCAACAATATTTAGCTTTGGGGATAAGCTTTGGGTTACTATTTACAATAACTCCTTACGCTTTTGCGGTAACACCGACATCAGTTAACCAAGATTCTAATGTTCCTTGGTCGAATGTTGTCGAAAATCCCTTTGATGGCAAACTCGTTTACGATAAGCATTTTACCGATGATTTTGCTTTTGTGACTAGTTGGTCTAGACAGGGAATTAAGGCTACTTACACAACCTACTGGTCGCAAGTTGTTGGTTATAGTAGCATCCGTAAAACTCGGCGTATCTGGCAGGGCGATCACTATATAGATGATCGCTATTTCGACCGCGATCCAATTCGCGAAAAAAGATCGCGATCTCAATCACCCAAAGCGTTATTGTTTGCGATCAATGGAGAAATTTATACCTATACCAATGGCGAGGTTGATCCGAAACTTGCTGAGGTTTTAGCTAATGCACCTGCTGGAAATATGACAATTCGAGCAGTTTGGAGAGATGACTCTACTACTGACTTACCAATTGGGGCAGGGACTGTAGAGGCATGGAAAACTGTTTTTAAAGCGCCTAATTAATTACATCAAAAGAAATTTTTTAAAATTGTTGCTTTGCAACAATTTTAAAAAATTTCTTGGATTGGATTTTATAGCAAAAAAAGAGTTAACTAGTACAAACCAAAACCCAAGAACCGAGTTGCGGCGCGAAGCGCC
>CAIJEA010000192.1 GCA_903819605.1 uncultured cyanobacterium
ATCGCTACGAAGTGCAAGGTGAACTTGGACATCTAATTCGTCAAGCTGCCTACCTTGAGTTACTACCCACAATAGCCCTCAACTTTAAGGGAACAATTGAATGGATCTCTGATGAGCTTTTCCAGAGATGTGCTGTAGTATGAGATCCATCCGTTCTGAAATAGCAGTCCTAAGTCATATGTGAGAAAGGCAAGGGGCTTAAGCCCCTTGTTATAAGATTTTATTTCTCATGACTGATTTAGCAATTCATATAGGTTTAAAACAATGATTATTTATGAAGATGCCGAAGTTATGGAAACCCATAATAGCAATTTGGCTGAGACAACGCAGCGCGATCGCGTGGCAGTTTTACTTGCTGGATATGGTGAAGTGGAATCTTTTCGGGAACTGAGTCTTTATAACCAAGCTGCAACTAAGTACATTGCATCGCAATTCCTGCCAATTCCAAAATGGCTATATCCTATAGCTGGCAAACTTCTGGCGCTTCAAGATTTATACAGTTTTGGTGTTAAGCATCATCATTTTATATCGCCTGAAAATGCGATCTTTGAGAAACAACGTCTGGGACTTGAAAAGCAGCTAGAATCTCAATGGGGCGTCTCAGTGCAAGTATTCAAAGGCTTCTATTTCTGCCAGCCATTTTTGCAAGATGTCGTTACAGATATCATTAAGCAAGGTTTTCAGAATTTACTAATCTATCCGTTACTAGTGGTAGATTCTGCTTTTACGGGTAAAATCGCTGTCGAGCAAGTTAATGAAGTTATTGGAGCAACTGTACCTGAGCATGACCCAAATCATGCCATCTTTAAAGCAATTCGCTATATTCCTGCCTTTGCAACGGAACCTGCTTACATCGATCTGATGGTACATCAGATTAGAGAAACGCTGAATCAATCTCCTAGCCTCTTTTTTGAGTCGCGAATTGGAATTGTCTTAACGGTTCATGGTGGTCCCGAACAGGCACAGGGACTATTAACGGGTGTGATTGATGGACAAGAACTGTACGATCGCGTTCAGGCACAATTACAGCATCAATATCCGCTGATCTCCATCGGTTGGGTAAATCACGATATGCCCTTTATTAAATGGTCACAGCCCGATCTCAAACAAGCAGCGAAAAGCTTAATTACAGCAGGTGCTCAAACGATTCTATTTAAACCACTTGGTTGGGTGACAGATAATTATGAAACCATTCTCGAAGTGGATGATGCAATTAAATCTTTACAGAGTCAATATCCCAGTGTGACTTACACAAAACTCGGCTGTGTCAATGATGACCCTGATTTTCTAAAAATCTTAGCAGCATGGGCAAATCCGCAAATTGAAGCAATGCTTGCTGTTAGTTCTGCAACTTACGCAGAAGAACGAAATGTGGGGGCAATTCATGAATTGCCCGTACGATGAAATACGGTTTTCAGGTCATTTTTTTGTGACTTCTACTATATTAAGGATATTTAAATGTTTTATCTCAAGAATCTTTATCGTTGGCTGTCTACGATCACGATATCGGCGATCTCGTTAGGAAGTTGCACAGCAAATGCACCTTTAATCAACACCAATTCTAATTCTTCGCAATCTCCCACTAAAAGATTGCGAATAGTGACAACCTTCATTCCGATTACCGACTTTACTAAGGCTGTGGCAGGCGATCGCGCAGATGTGACACAACTGCTACCAACCAATGTCGGTCCTCATGACTTTCAGGCAAAACCAGAGGATGCTCAGAAGCTGACAAAAGCTGATGTCCTGATCGAAAATGGATTAGGAATGGAAACATTTCTAGATGAATTGATTAAAAATGCAGGTAACTCTAACTTGAAGATAATTGACTCTAGCAAAGGAGTACAAACAATATTGATAGATGCGATCGCTGGCAAAAAACAAACTCAATCCAAACAGGTTTCGTTCAATCCCCATATCTGGCTTGACCCTAAACGAGCCATTCAGCAAGTAGAGAATATTCGCGATGGACTTGTTGCCGCCGATCCAGATGGGAAAGATATTTATATTATTAATGCCGCCGCTTACACCGTCAAACTTCAGAAATTGGATAGTGAATTTACGCAAAAGCTGCAACCCTATGCTGGCAAAACCTTTGTAACTTACCATGACTTTGCTCCCTACTTCGCTCAAAGCTATAATCTAAAAGCACAATTTTTGGTAGGCATTCCTGAAGAAAATGCCTCACCTGCGGATGTGACGCGAGTGATTAATGCAGCAAAAGACTCAAAGTTGAAAACTTTACTAACTGAACCTCAAGCCGTGGGAAATCCATTTTCAGCCCTAGCTAAGGATTTGAACGTGCAGATCGGTAATTTCGATCCGATGGAAACAGCGATCGCCACAGGTGTACTGCCAGATTATTACTTCAGTACGATGCGTCAGAACTTAACTAATTTAGAATCTGCTTTCGGAGCGAAACCTACTCTTTCATTTCTACCCAACAAATCCCAGTCTGAATTTTTGACAAGGAGTTTCAACCAGTTTGCTAATAGCGGTTTTGATTTTACCGTAGGCAAAATCAAAACTTAAAATTCTTACTAAGATTGATTTTTGTTTTCAAGAGAGTACGCACCTATTTGAAAAATGCTATATAGCTTGAGGAAATTGACTTGAAGGAAATTGTATTGTCAGTTGAGAAATTAACTGTTTATCGTGACACCTATGAAGCTATACAGGATGTTTCTTTCACTTTGGAATCTGGAACAGATACATCAATTGTGGGACCTAATGGAGGCGGTAAAACAACATTAGTTCAAGCCATTTTAGGAATCCTACCCCGACGTTCAGGACAAATATCGATTTTGGGTCAAACTCTTAGCCCTAAAGGATTTCTGCCGCCACGCATCCGTCAACAGATCGCTTACCTTCCCCAAAATTTTGAAGTCGATCGCCGCATTCCCATGACCGTAGAAGAACTGGTGGGCTTAGGTTGGGATAAATTAGGATTCCAGTTACCTTGGACAAACCGTAGAAAACGAGGTCACGCCGTTCGAGAAGCTCTAAGCCAAGTCAACGCAATCCACCTCAGACATCAACTAATTAATGGGCTTTCTGGTGGTGAATCGAAACGGGTATTACTTGCCTATTGTTTAGTTTCTCCTCGTCGATTATTAATTCTGGATGAAGCCCCTGCGGGGTTAGATATTCGGGCTGAGGCAGAGTTTTATCAATTGCTGTATCAACTCAAACAAGAACAAGATTGGGCAATTTTGCAGATCTCCCACGACCTAGATATGGTCAGAAAGCACTGCGATCGCGTCCTCTGCCTAAATCGTACCCTTCGCTGTCAAGGCATCCCAGATGTGGCTCTCTCTCCCGATAGTCTCTCTAATCTCTACGGAACTGAATTTGTGCGCTATCGCCATTCCCATTAACCCAATGAATCTATGTTTCTTCAAGCAGAACTTACTCACGTTATCGAGCTATTTCAACTCCCCTTTATGCAACGCGCCTTGATGGGCGGCGTACTCACAGGGACAATGGGTGGAATTTTAGGAAGCTTTACAATTTTACGGCAATTGTCTTTCTTCTGTGATGCATTAGGACATTCAGCCCTATTGGGCATTAGCATCGGATTTCTATTAGGACTCAATCCATCCCTAGTTTTACTTCCCTTCGCCGTTATCTTTGCTCTAACGGTGTCATACCTGCTGGAACATACCCGTTTATGGACAGATGCCCTGCTCAATATTATCTATTCCTCATCTTTAGCGATCGCCATCATTATTCTTAGCTTTGTCGGTCAGTACAAAGGTGGACTAGACAACCTATTATTTGGCGATATTCTCGCAGTCCAAGAGATAGATTTAGTTTTAAGTAGTTTGCTGTTAGTTGTTTGCATTTTATTCATTGGGTTGACATTACGAACCCAGATGTTACTGACCCTAAATGAATCCTTGGCGATCGCTCGTGGTGTATCAACATCAACGCATCGGACGATTTTTATCGTACTGCTCTCGTTAGTGGTAGGAATTTCGATTAAGGCGATCGGGGTTTTGTTAGTGAGTGCTTTTGTGGTAATTCCAGCCTGTGCAGCCCGAATGCTTAGTCACACCTTCATTCATTATGTCTGGCTTTCAGCCGCCCTAGGAGCATTAAGCGCAGTGGTTGGGATGGTGATTTCCGCTTGGTTTAATTTGCCCTCTGGACCCAGTATTGTGGCGACACAATTAATCATCTTTCTAACCGCAATGGCTTTACCTCGTCTCCATTCATTCACTCTTCAATACAAGTCTTTGTAAAAGTAGAATTAGCTCAGCATAGTTAGGGATTAAGTAGTAACTAGACAAATCACATGGAAACAAAATTGATCGAAATTCAGCCATCTAATTCAATCCCTTCAAGCCATAAAGCGATTGAACTTCGTCCTGCTGATATAATTTTCTTTGTTATCCTTAACCTTGCGCTACTTTCAGCGATCGCTATTCCTATCTATGCTTTTATTGCTAAGCGAAAGCGGGCTTCATTTGGCTTCAAACCACCACCCAAGTTTATATGTCATCGCTGTCAATATTTTAGTGATAACAGCTATCTTAAGTGCGCTCTCCATCCAGTAACTGTAATGACTGAAGAAACAATTAATTGTGCAGATCATCGCCTAATTAATTCGTAGCTGAAGTTTCTAAAGCCCTCAAAAATAGCGGAAATCTATAATATGGAACCAGATTACCTGATTCTCGGTAGTGGTTTATCAGCATTGACCTTTGGGGCTTTGATGGCAAACTCTGGCAAGACTGTGCAAATTCTCGAAGCCCATGAGCATCCTGGTGGTTATGGACATACGTTTACGATGGCGAAGAAATATACCTTTAACGCGCAATTTCACTATGTCTGGGATTGTGGTGAAGGTCAAACCGTCAATCGGGTACTCAAAAAACTAGGCTTGGATCGGGAAGTGACCTTTGAACAATATGACCCTAATGGCTTTGACCATATGCGAATGCCAAATTATGCCTTGGACATTCCCTCAGAACCAAAGGAACTGATCCAGCGATTGTCTGCACTGTTTCCTGATTATGGCGATCGCATTAGCAAGTTCGTCAACGAAGTGGAAAAGACTGGTACAGGCTTAAAAAAACTGTCTCCGCCAATCAAGCTAATTGAACTACTCAAACATCCAGATGAGATATTCTGTACCGCCCAGTATCTCCATAGCACACTTCAAGATGTATTTAACAAGTTTCAGTTGCCCCAAGCTGCTCAGACTCTATTAGCTCTGCAATGGCTTGATTTTTTACTACCTCCAAATCAACTCTCGTTTTATGCTTGGGTTGCCTTGTTCCGAGGCTATCAAGCAGGTGCTTTTTATCCAACCCAACATTTTGAGAGCGTGATCAATGCATTGGTTAAGGTAATTGAATCACATGGAGGACAGGTATTGCTTAACCACGAAGTTACGAATTTTAGAGTCACAAATAGAACGGTGACAGGAGTTCAGGCGATCGATCTCATTACTCATCAAACCCACGAATTTACGGGTGATACTGTGATTTGCAATATTGACCCCAAAAAAGCCGCAAAAATGATTGGTGAGGAAAAGTTCTCCAAAACTGTACGCCGAAAACTCAATTATGAATATTCGGCATCTAACTTCATGGCTTATTGTGTCGTCAAAGATCTCGACCTGCGAGACTACGGATTTGGCAAGTGGAATCTCGCGCATAGCGGACATCAAGACTTGAATGAATCCTTCTCGCAGATGTACGATCACCATGATTTTTCTAATCCTAGTTTTGCGATTACAACGCCTACTCTATTGACAAGAGTGAGTCGAGACTGCCCTGAAGACTGCCAGATTGTGGAATTTCTTACCGTGGCAAATTACGATTACTTTAATCAATTACGGAAGAGTGATGTCAAAGCCTACAATCAGAAAAAGCAAGAAATCCTAGACTCTATCCTAGATGTTGTGGAAAAAAACTATGTACCGAATTTCAGAAAGTATATGGTCTTCCATATCACAGGCAGTCCTACTACTAATGAGCGTTTTTGCTGGAGTCCAAATGGAAATTCCTACGGTTCTATTCTGACTCCGCGCAATATGGGTCTGGGGCGATTAAATTACGAAACCTCACTCAAGCATTTCTATTTCTGTAATGCTTCATCTGGCTACCCAGGTTTTGCTCCCACAATTTGGACAGGTACATTGCTCTATCAAAGATTATCGGGTGATGTGATCTTAGGCGATCGCTAAATAGCAACAGCAAAACAAACGATTATCTATAGCAGTCCTAAATCATTTATGAGAAAAATAGGGCTTCGACTTCGCTCAGCCAACGATATACGCTGGCTGAGCGAAGTCGAAGCTTCTCACAACTCATTTAGGATTGCTATATGTACTATTCATTTTATTAATCTAGAGAACAATTATGAGAATCGCTATTATTGGAGGTGGAGCTAGTGGCATGGTCACAGCTTACTTGCTCGATAAAGAAGGACATCAGGTTACTGTATTTGAGAGGCAGCCGATGTTAGGTGGAAACATTCGGACACTCAATAAAAACGTGAAACCGAACCAAGTCGATTGCGATGAAGTTTTAGAAGCTGGAGTGCTGGAATTTCCGACTACGTTTCATAGCTTTGTCGCGTTGATGAAAGAGCTAGACGTAGCTCTAGAACCTATCAATATTGGTTCAGCATTGTATCCCAAAAGTGGCCCTAGCTTTTTATCGGAAGTCGCGATCAATAGAAACTTCTCAGGTATCCAACGCCTGATTGAATATCTTCGATTTGATACTATCCATATCCATGCTGCTAGACTGTGGCTGGAGACTCGATTTGCTAGCATGAAGGATTTTTACGACCAGCCACTATCGCACTATCTAAAAGACGATAGTACTAGCAGTCTCTGGCTCAAGTTGCTAATAATGTATAGCTACTCGATACCGTTTGATCTAATTGATGATTTTCCAGCAGAATTGGCGATTCCGATGTTACGAGACTATATTGCGGTTAACTGGGTCAGGGTTGAAGGCGGCGTATATACTTACTTTGAAAAGATCTTGGCGCGATTTAAGGGAGATATTGAGCTAGGTGTTGAGATCGATCGTATTTTTAGAAACTCGGATTCTGTGAATATTGTGCGATCAAAAGGTATAGTTCAGGAGTTTGATAAGGTCGTATTTGCAACACCACCTGACCAAGTGATGGCACTGTTAGCAAACCCGACAGAGGCTGAGACTAGAAGGTTTTCTGCTTGGAAATCTAATTATGCAATAACTACAGTTCATCAAGATACTTCCATGTATTTCAACCAAGGTATTCGGCAACCCACAGAATTTGATTTTTTCCAGACAAACAGCCGATGGGGATATAACGGTTGCTTGAATCAGCTTTGTGGCATTGCATTATCACCACAACATTATTTTTTATCGTTTCAATTGGAAGAATTGATTGCCAAAGATCTCATCATTCACACACAGGAACATCACACACCTCTATACACCACTGAATCTTTTCGATACCGCGATGAAGTGGTTGCCACTAATGGAGAAAATAATACTTACCATGCGGGAGCCTATCTTGGCGAAGGCTTGCATGAAGGAGCGATCGACTCAGCCTATCGAGTTGCTCAACTGATTGGTTTGAGTAAACCTCAACTTTTTCCATAGTTAACTAGCCTAACGCCCTAAAATGCTATCTAAAGTAGTGAAGTATTCATACCTCAACTCTACCTGTAGTGTTTCTAGAATTTTTTGAGACACAGCCCTCTTTCAGCATTTCATCTAGTACTTCGGAGCGGATACTCATGTTTTTTGTGGATTGTTGGAGGGTATTTTCTCCTTTTTCCCCTTGAAACAATCTAATTTACAATCTCGTTAAAAAGTCAGCTTGTAAAGATTTATCAGGTTTTTATACAATCTCTTCAACTTATACCCTTCTCAACCATGATTTTAAACAGAAGCATATCATTCTAAGTACTATAGCTGTCGCCAGTCATATTAGGACAAAATTAAAACCCAAAAGAGAGATGCGGCGCGAAGCGCCGCA
>CAIJEA010000193.1 GCA_903819605.1 uncultured cyanobacterium
ATTAGATACTCATCTTCATAAATAACTTGAAGCGATCCCCCTAAATCCCCCTTAAAAAGGGGGACTTGATTTTCTTCTCTCCCCTTATTAAGGGGGGCTACGGGGGATCTCCTTCCTGACAATAAAAATCCCATCAATGGTTGGCATCTCTCAACGCAAGCACCATAAAATTCACCCTGAATTTTATAACCATCAGGCGAAGGACTTCCCCACCAAAATTCTGCCATCGCTAAAGGAGTGAGGTTATGAGTTGCTGCATAGTGTAATAACTTTGGTGCACAACAATCTCCCATGCCTGTGGGCATCGCTCCTTCTGTAATTAATTGTCTCAGCGATCGCGTTTCACCTGCAAAATTAGTTAGCACATATGCATCATGCATCTGAGTTTGCAAAGTCCGCGATAATTCACGACGTTGCTTTTTTAGAATCTGCATTCTTGCATCCGCGTCAGCGATCACCTGTTTTAATGGCTGTAAAACTCGATCGCGATCGCGTTTAAAATTACGCCTTGCCATTTTTTCAAGTTGGCTTTCTCGATCTAAATCTTGTAAATCTGCCTCATTTAGAGATCGCTTCAATTGTCTTTGTTGTTTAAAAATTTGATGGCGATCGCGGAGAACTTGAAGTTCTGATTCATATGCTTGCGATCGCTGTTCATATTCCAAACGTTCAGGAATTTGGCTGAGAGCAATCAGTTCTTGCTTAATGACGGCTAATTTACTCAACGTGATTGATTCCTCAATCGCTACTTTTTCCCTTCCTGCAATTGGCGGAACCCATCCTACGATCTGACTTTCTCCATTTAGCAATCCTGAAAAAGCTTTGAGAACTATTCGCTCTCCCGTTGGCGATGCTGCTAACAAAACTCCATACATTTTTCCTTCTCTCAAACCGAATTGTGACTGGTCATTCTCATCACAATTCAGATTGAAAATCTCTTGCATCAAATCTCTAGCGATCGCCTCAACTTCCAGAGTTCTGGGTAATCGCAATAATTCGCCACTATAAGGACAAACTCCTTCATACCAATAGGTAGCATCGCCCTCTGAAGCAAGTATCATGGCAGAAGCATCTAATATTTCTCCGATATGAGTCACTCAAGTAACCCTTTCCTTAATCTTAACTACGAACCTGCGATCGAATCTCTAGCAGACTATCACGATGTCGTTACTGCCGCAGAATATCCTATGCACAGGTTGCGTTGGCGAAATGATGATATTTTGCCGACACTAGGGCTTGACTCCTCGCAGGTAAGCGATGATGACTTTATCGAAGCTTTTGGACATTTTCGGGCAGTGCGTCCCTTTCTTGCATTGCGCTATCATGGCTATCAGTTTGGAGAATATAACCCTCAACTCGGTGATGGACGTGGTTTTGTCTACGGACAAGTGCGTGGCGTTGATGGAGAATTCTATGATTTTGGCACAAAAGGCTCTGGTAGAACTCCATATTCTAGAACTGCCGATGGTAGACTCACTTTGAAAGGGGGAGTGCGAGAAATTATTGCTTCCGAGGCATTGTATCGCATGGGTGTAAAGACTTCCCGTTGTCTCAGCCTTGTAGAAACAGGCGAGGAACTATGGCGCGGCGATGAACCTTCGCCTACGAGATCGGCAGTAATGGTAAGGTTTTCGCGATCGCATATTCGGTTTGGTACATTTGAGCGTTTACGTTGGATTGGTCGCGCCGACCTCACCCGCAAATTACTAGATCATGTTCTCCAAATCTACTATTCGCATATTTGGGGCAAAGAGAATCAAGATGACATATTTTATTTAGAACTAGTCAAACGGGTTGCCACTCTTTGCGCTCAATGGATGGCAGTAGGATTTTGCCATGCTGTCCTCAATACTGACAATATGTCAATTACTGGAGAAAGTTTCGATTACGGCCCTTTTGCGTTCATTCCGACCTACGATCCACGATTCACCGCCGCTTATTTCGATCATGCTGGTCGCTATAGCTATGCTAATCAGCCTGCCGCTTGCTATTGGAATCTTGAAAAGCTGCAAGATCCACTTAGCATGGTAATGGATAAAGATAATATGCAATCGTCATTACTGAAGTTTAAAGACTTCTATCGTGATGCCTATTGCGAAATCATGTTAAAGCGTTTAGGATTTAGTTCTCTTTCAGAACCTGAAACAGAAGAATTGATAGGAGCCACTTTAGAGCTATTATCGGCTGCTCAAGTGATCGGTTACAATCAATTTTTCGTCAAACTCCGTCAATCTTTCGAGCCGAATTGGCGCGAAGATGCTAACAAGATTTTTAGTAGTCATGATTGGGAACTCAACGATGAGCAAATAATCCTTTTAGATAAATGGCGAGTTGTTTATCACCAATTGCTAATTCGTCTACCGATCGCAGAATTAGAAAATATTGCTCAACAACTCCAACAAGCTAACCCCACCATTATTTTTCTTCGTCCCAAAATCGAAGAACTGTGGGAAAGAATTACTACAGATGACGATTGGCAACCTCTTTATGATGCGATCGCTCAACTCAAAACCTAAAAAAAGAGAGCGCAAAGCGCTCTCTTTTTTTAATCCGATAATCGTTGCTTGAGACTTTCCGCAATTTTTGTCCCCAGATATTCAGGAATCAAGTTTTCGTTTGGCCCTAACAAATACAAGATCAAGCGCGTCCGTCCCCGCCAAACCAATAAATTAGCATTGACCACCAACAAATCCTCTTGCCAGATCGCATTCATCACCTTATAAAACAATCCAGGTTGGCTATCAGCCTCTACTAATAACGCTGGCAAATGAAACACGCGATCGACATAAAAATTTGTCTCGACTTTTTTGAGTCCACTGTCGAGGTTAAACTCCAGCGCCAACATCTCTTCAACCTCAAAGCGCCCCAATAAAGTCTCTTTGATCGCCTTTCTTACGTTCTCTGCTGTTTTTTGAGGCAACGATTTACCACCCCGTGAAATCACCAGCTTGATAAACACCAACATCGGCGTATGAATTTGACCATACAAGCTCAGGCTATGAATCGTTAGACCGTAGGCTGCCAGTACTCCAAAAATATCATTTAATAAAAATGACTGATTGCGATATGCAAAATATAGTACGCTCTTGCTGCTTTCCGATTTCAGCTCAATAACCGCCTCCTTGGTTTGATAAAGCTGATATGCCAAGCGGAGATTTTGTAATTGAATATCACTACTAACAAACTGCTCGTAGAACTGCGGAAAGCTCATATTAAAGCGTTTCAGTAATTCGACCGTTGAGGTTTTTAGCCCAAACGTCATTGCCAACCTCCCGATCGCTCACAATCGCCTTTTATTTCCCAGAACATCGCGATGGGTGAGTTTACGAATATTAGCTCTTTATAGATCTGAAATAGCGCGATCGAATTTAACATTGCTTGTTTCAGGAGTTGAAAAATTAAAAGTTGATATCCTTGTCTCAGTTAAAGACAGCAATGATGACATAATTCTACCAACATAAAGACAGGACATTAGGTAACAGCATTTTAGTATTTACGATCGCTTGGTTTCAACAAAAGCAGATACAATTAATATGTGCTTAAAAGTGCTTAGAACATCTGTAATAAATTTGCAATAGACAGGGCGATCGCTGCTATATATAACAAATGGGGCAAATGGGGTTCTGGAAAAGCTTATTTGGTTCTGACACCCTCGAACCGACAAAAAAAACAAAACTTCGCCAAGTGCCAAACCAAAGCGGACAGATTTTCTTTAGCACTGAAAAAGATCTCGATCTATACGAACTAGAAGAGTTATGTGACTCTGTAGGTTGGGCAAGACGACCAATTCGCAAAGTACGTATTGCCTTACAACATAGTTTTGTTGTCCTTTCCATGTGGGAGCATCGTGGTGGCTTTCGGCGTTTAATCGGTTTTGCTCGCGCCACCTCAGACTATGCCTTTAACGCTACATTATGGGATGTTGTCATTCATCCAGATTTTCAGGGACGTGGTTTAGGCAAAGCAATGATGGAAGAAATGATCAAAGAGTTACGAAAAGCTGACATTAGTAACATCAGTCTGTTTGCCGATGCCCATGTGGTCGAATTTTACAGTCAACTAGGTTTCAACGCCGATCCCGAAGGCATCAAAGGTATGTTTTGGTATCCATAAAATCAGAAATAAACCTAGAAGAGATTGGTGGTGCTTTGCGCCACTCTCTTCTAGGTTTATAGCTATATATAGCAAAGCTCTATTTCTTGTTTTATGAATGGGTAATTTTGTGATAGTCTAGAAAAGCTTAATTTTTGATTTTTATAGCTAAGACTATGCCTAAAGCTGGAATTCACCCCAAGTGGTATCCCGAAGCAAAAGTAATTTGCAACGGTGAAGTGGTAGCAACTATTGGTTCTACCCATCCTGAAATTAATGTTGACGTATGGTCGGGCAATCATCCCTTCTATACAGGCACTCAAAAGATCATTGACACCGAAGGTCGCGTAGAACGATTCTTGCGTAAATACGGTATGTTTGACGAAAACGCTACAGTTGAGAATCAAGTCTAGGCAATTAGAATTAATTTAAAGAATTGGTTTTAGAACTAATTCGGAATTTCTATTGGCTTGCTAATTTTTCGCGTTCTTTTGTGGTCTTTCCAAATCCATGCCTGCTGCTTATTTAATTAAGAAACTTCAATCGGTTGAACAAACCTTCAATGAACTGACTCGTCGGATGGGCGATCCTGACGTGGCTACCGATCATGGCGAGTTTCAGCGCATTGCTAAGGTGCGTGCTTCTCTAGAAGAAACAGTTCTGACTTACGATGCTTTTCGGAAGGCAGAACAGGATTTTGCCGAGTCGCAAGAAATCCTGAAGGAGTCTAACGACCCTGAACTAAAGGAAATGGCGGCTTTGGAGGTTGATGAGTTATCGACAACACTGGAAGAGCTAGAAAAAAAGTTACAGATCCTCCTACTGCCCCAAGATCCTAATGATGATAAGAACATCATGTTGGAAATTCGTGCAGGTACTGGCGGTGATGAGGCTGGAATCTGGGCAGGCGATTTGGTGCGGCTATATACTCGATATGCGGAACGTCAAGGCTGGCGCGTAAAGATGGTCAGTGAGACCCTAGCGGAAATGGGTGGATTTAAAGAGGCGATCATTGAAGTGCAGGGCGATCGCGTTTATAGCAAACTCAAGTTTGAGTCGGGCGTGCATCGTGTCCAGCGTGTGCCAGCAACTGAATCACAGGGGCGCGTACATACATCGACAGCAACCGTGGCGGTCATGCCTGAGGTTGATGCGGTGGAAATCCATATCGATCCCAAAGATATCGAAATGTCCACAGCGCGATCGGGTGGTGCTGGTGGTCAAAACGTAAATAAAGTGGAGACGGCAGCGGATTTATTTCACAAGCCGACTGGAATCAGAATTTTTTGTACTGAAGAGCGATCGCAGTTACAAAACAAAGAGCGGGCAATGCAGATTTTGCGGGCAAAGCTCTATGAAATAAAATTGCGCGAACAACAAGCAGAAATTACTTCCATGCGCCGATCGCAGGTTGGGACTGGTTCGCGGTCTGAGAAAATTCGTACTTACAACTATAAAGATAGTCGTCTGACAGAGCATCGTCTGGGACAGAACTTTACCTTGCCGCCGATCCTCGAAGGTGATATTGAAGAAGTAATTCAAAGCTGTATTTCTAAGGATCAGCAGGAGCGATTGCAGGAATTGGCGATCGCTACTGGGGAAGATCTAGTTTCATAAAATCTGAGCAAGTATAAAGCGCTTACTCCTATCTATAGCAGTAGCCAGTTATGTTAGGACAAAAGCAAAACCCAGAAGAAAGTAGCGGTGCTTAGCGCCGCTACTTTCTTCTGGGTTTTATGTCTTAACTGACTTG
>CAIJEA010000194.1 GCA_903819605.1 uncultured cyanobacterium
AAAACTGGTTCTTTATTTTACTGCGCGTCCCTTATCGGGAACCATAGAATTTACTGTAGTGATAGAGCAGCGCTTCTGCCCTTCCTCGTTGCATTTTCAGATTATATGATTCCAAATAAGCATTAGTTAGTTCTGGGCTTCTTCCATCTATATAAAGACCTACAGAATAAACTCCATTCTCCCAAAGTGATGGCTGACTCTGTGGATTGTCCAGTGCCGTTAGACGTAGTATTGAACCTGTTTTCTTGGTTTTCTGAATCCAATACTTTTGTAATTCATTTCTCTCATCACGACAAACCATTACTAAAAAATGTGTACTTTCAGCGAAGTCTTGGAGATAGGATTGTGGAGGACATGACTCAAATAGACTGTTAACTGGTAGATCTTGAATAGGTTTGCGAATTGTTACTTTTCCTGTTTGGGGTAAAGGAGTTGCAAAATCATAGTCGCGCTTGACAATGAAATCCGCGATCGCTTGAGATTGATAGCTCGCGACAATCAAAGTCCCAAAAATGATATTAAAGAAGTTTTTTGTTTTCATATTTATCGAATATCTTTGAGGGATAGTGAAACAAATCCTCTACTTAAAACTTGATTGTGCGACGATGAGCCGCAACTGACTCCACCAAACCAATCGCCATAAAATTAGCAATTAACGACGATCGCCCGTAACTGAGCCAAGGTAACGGGATGCCTGTAACAGGAGCAACGTTAATATTCATCCCAATATTGACAAAGGTTTGAAATAGTACGAATGAAAATACACCGATCGCTAATAGCGAACCGAAGTTATCCCTCGCATTTACCGCAATCACCAGTAAACGCCAGCAAATACCAACAAATAGTAACAACACGCACATACAGCCGATAAAACCGAACTCTTCACCGATTGCCGAAAAGATAAAGTCGGTATGTTGTTCGGGAATAAAATTTAATTGTGTTTGAGTTCCCTTCAGCCACCCCTGTCCAAAAAGCTTTCCAGCACCGATCGCGATTTTTGATTGAATTACGTGGTAGCCAGCACCGAGCGGATCTTGATTGGGATCGATAAATAATAGCAGTCGTTTTTTTTGGTAATCGTGCAGGACATTCCACAATAAAACCCCTGCCTGACCTGAAACTAAATTGATTACCAGAGCAATTACAGTACTAACAACCCGAAACCAAGGGAGAGAGACCCATGCGGCTACACCCATGAGGATCACCCAGATAATCCAAGCGGGAAGATAAAGCGAAAATAGCACCGCAGATACAATTGGCGAAAATATCAGTACCAGCCATCCCAAGCTTGCTCCTGCCCAATAAAGCATCCCAATCGTGATTGCGGCAAATATAAGTGCAGTACCTAGGTTTGGCTGCAAAAAGATTAAGATCCAAGGCGGTACAGTCACCCAAGCAACTTTAAAAGCGTCAATTGGACTTTGAACAGGGCGATCGTGCATGACTGCCGCTAGGGAAATAATGATTCCCACCTTGGCAAACTCTGAAGGCTGAATGTTAAATCCACCAATCGTAATCCAGCGTTCTGCACCTAAAGCTGTTGTTCCGATCGCCAACACTAAGATCAGAGAAATATTGGTGATTGCATAGGTAACCCAATGCAGCCTTAGTAGGCGATCGTAGGGAAAACGGGCGATCGCGAACATCGCAATCAAACCAACTACTCCCGTCACCCAATGCTGCCACCATTCGGTGCGCCTAGCACTAAAGTCTGAACTAAAGATGGCAATACCACCTAAAATCGTCAATAAAATCGGGAATACCAAAAGTAACGCATCAGCATCGCGCCACTCGCGTTTGATATTTTCCCAACTTGGTAGTTCAAACCCTTTTACGATCATAAATTTCTTACTAAATCTCTACTACTATAACAATCGCCAACATAAAATCCCTTCGAGATCGGCGAAGCAAAGCACCACTGATCATTGATTTTTGGTTAGCCAAACAAACAAATCTCTAACGGTAAGTTGAATGTCACCAGCAAATGCGGGTGTGGGAAGTATAGAATCTGGATCGTCAAATACTTCGATTTCTTGCTTAGGACGATAAATAAATACTGTTCTCTCACGGGGATAAACTAACCATCCCATTTGAGTTCCGTATTTCAAACAATGCAAAATATTTTTAGTAACTTTAGTTTGACTTTGATCGGGTGATAAAATTTCAATTGTCCAATCTGGAGCAATTGAGAAAGTATTAGCTACCTCACCATCCTCATCGCTAGGAATCCGATCCCACGTAAAAATAGCGATATCTGGTACGGTCGATCTGCCGCCAAAAGTACACCTTAATTCAGGGAAAGCCCAAGCAATTCGGCTTGGTTTTAATATGGCATTTATCTTTGATACAAGCTCACCTTGCAATATGCTGTGTTTACCTTGAGGCATAGGCTTTTGCAGAATTTGACCATCAATATATTCGTACGCAGGCTTAGTTTCTGGCTGTTGAAGAAACTGAGCTAAGGTAATAGGGCTACTCGCTGTCTGTACCATTGGTGAGTACCGATTTTCACTATTTTTGTAAAACCAATATCCCCATCATGCCATTGGCGATCGCATAATGGGTTGCTTGAGAAAATCCTGCGGCTTTGGAGATTTTTACCTGCTCGGAACCAATGGGAAATCTTGCTAAACTCGGCGCAATATAGGCATATTCATTAGTCATTGCAAAGCGATCGGCTAGGGGGACAACTACCCTCTCTAAATAGAAATCCTGAAAACTTTGCATTAGGCTATTGCTGGGGCGATGAAAATCTAAAATAGCCGCCTTTGCCCCATCTTTTAAAATACGATGCAACTCTGACAAACATTGGGGGATATTTGCCACATTTCGCAAACCATAGGATAGAGTTGCCCCATCGAAAGTACTTTCAGCAAAAGGCAAACTTAAGACGTTCCCTTCTTGCCATGTGATGCTTTTTTGAATGCTTGGCAAATATTTTTTGGCTTTTTCAGCAGCGATCGCCAATAATTCTTTAGAAAAATCAACCCCAACAACTTGTCCATTCGGCATGACCTGTCGTGCTAGCAAGGCTGTCATGTCCCCAGAACCACAGCAGAGATCGAGCCATTGTTCGCCCTGTTTTGGTTCGCACCACCGCAGCGCCATTTTTTTCCAGATCCGATGCTGACCTAAACTCAGCAGATCGTTAAAGCGATCGTAGACAGGAGCAATGCGATCGAAAATCTGTTGGACATCAGTTTCCGAAGGTTGAGACATGGTTTTACCTAAAATTTACAGCAATAATCATAAATCTTAAAGCCCAGAGATGCGGAAGTGCGGTAATGCTTCTTTCTGTGTGTCTGAGCTTTAAATTACGATAAAATACAATACAGGAGCTATTTCACGTTTGTTTGCGTCAGTAAGTAAGGCAAACTTAGTCAACGTTGAGGAGCAAAAATCATGAAACTTCCAGTTTTAAACAGAGGCACTTGGTTTGGACTAGTTGCGGCGGCGATCGTTGGTGGCTCTGCATCAGCAGTGCTGCTCAATGGCAATTTTAATCAGCCGAATAATCAACCAGCTACCCAAGTATCAACCCCAGCATCCGTTAATCAAATTAGTCAATCCCCTGCTGCGACAAGAGCTGTTGATGGTCAACTTGCGGTTTATTGGATTGAGGCAAATAAAAACAAGCTGGTAGCAGTGCCGATCGCGATCAAAGCTAAAAGTAATGATTCGGCGATCGCCTCTGTACTAAATACTTTGATTGCAGAAAAACCACCTGAGTCAAGTCTTTATAGCGCCATTCCCGCAAATACTAAAGTTTTGGGTGTGACCACTAAAAACAAGGAAATTCATATCAATTTATCCAAGGACTTTACCCAAGGAGGTGGTTCAGCATCAATGCAAGGACGGATCATTCAAGTTTTATACACTGCAACTAGCTTAGAACTTGATGCAAAGGTTTATTTGTCAGTTGAAGGTAAAGCCCTGAAATATATCGGTGGTGAAGGTTTAGAAGTGCCACAACCAATGACGCGCAAAGATTTTGCGCTAGAGTTTTAAAGAACTAATGTGCGGCGGATTGCGCCGCACATTAGTTGGAGTTACCAATTAGTTAATTTAGTTATTATGCCGTCGATCAACTTGCCAGATATTGATACTCTTAGCCTTGTTGAGCAAGTCTCGCAGATGGTGGTTGTGCGTGCTTGCGGAATGCTATATGACCATCAGATTCAATATCCACAATGGGAATTGCCTCAGGAAATCTTAAAAACTCTGATCGGAGAATATGGAGTCGGCGGCGTAATCTTGCTTGGTGGTAGTGCACCTGAAATAGCTTTAAAAACTCAGCAGATGCAATCATGGGCAAAGATACCGTTGTTGATTGCCGCAGATATTGAAGAAGGAGTAGGACAGCGTTTTAGTGGCGCAACATGGTTTCCACCGCCGATGGCTTTACAGAATGTCGCCATGAAATATGCTGAGGCTATGGGGAGAATCACGGCAGAAGAAGCGGTAGCGATCGGGATAAATTGGTTGCTTGCACCAATTGTCGATGTCAATAACAATCCTGAAAATCCTGTAATTAATGTGCGTGCCTTCGGGATTACAGTTGGTGAAGTGATGGGTGCGACTAGAGGATTTATCGCTGGGGCTAAGCAATATCCTGTATTGACGACAGCCAAACATTTTCCGGGACATGGCGATACATCGGTTGATTCACATTTGCAAACACCTACGCTTTCCCACGATCGCCAAAGATTTGACAATGTCGAATTTCCCCCATTTATCAATGCGATTGCGGCAGGTATTGATTCAGTCATGACTGCACATATTTTTGTGCCAGAATTAGATCCTCAAAATATCGCTACGTTATCACATCAAATTCTCACTAACATTTTGCGAAAGGAGTTAGGTTTCGAGGGACTAATCACTACTGATGCTTTGATTATGTCTGGGGTGGCAAATTTAGATAGCCCTGAAGCGATCTCCGTACAAGCTGTGAAAGCTGGTGCTGATATTTTGTTGATGCCCGTTGATGCGATCGCGACAATTCGTGCAGTTTGCGCTGCGGTAGAAGCAGGGGAAATCGATCGCGATCGCATTCGCGCTTCAGTCCAAAGAATCTGGAATGCAAAACAAAAAGTCTGTTCTAATCCCACCGATCTTAGTAAACTTGGCAATCCTGAAAATCTAAAAATTGCCAAAGAGGTTGCGACTAACTCGATTAGTGTCTATTCTTCTATTCCGTATCTGCAATCTAAAAATGGTCACTTAAATAATTCAAATTCAAGATTAGATACGAATTATCTGAATCTGATTATTGTTGACGATCCGCTCACCTGTGAAGAATTTCTCAATGCGCGATCGCCTGCGGTGCTACTACCCAAAAGTAAAAGTTTTCAACGTATTGTAGCGGACAGACTGACGTTAGCAAATCTCCAAACCGAAGGTTTTAACCGTATATTTATCCAAGTCTTTAGTCGTGGCAATCCATTTATCGGCAATACCAATCTTCATGAAAAGACTTTACTTTTAGTAAAAGATTTGTTGGCTGCGCGTAAATTAGATGCAGTAGTTGTCTATGGCAGTCCTTATACCCTAGATCAATTTTTATCCCTTTTGCCATCCGAAATGCCTTGGGGCTTTTCCTATAGCCAACAACCAGAGGCACAGGCAGCAGTTTTACAACAATTAGGTTTTGAGTAAAGCCAAATATGGCTAATTTATTTCGGTTTATCTTAATAGCTGCAATTTCATCATTAACTTTAGTTGCTTGCAATTTTCTATTTAGTAATAATCCTTCTCCGCCAAACCAGTCATTAAACGATAGTAAGCCTCTTCCAGTGGTTCAAAATGTCGATCCTAAAACCACTGAACCTGAGCGAATTCCTGATGCACCCTATCTACAAACACCTAATGAGGCGGTGGTTAAAATGTTGGAGATGGCGCAGGTGCGCTCGAACGATCTTGTTTACGATCTGGGTAGTGGCGATGGCAGAATCGTGATTGCGGCGGCTCAGAAATTTAAGGCAAAGGCGATCGGCATTGAGATCGATCCCGAATTAATTAGAGAATCTGCAAGAGAAGAGGAATCGGCGATCGCGCAAACACCAGATATTCGCGATCGAATTAAATTTGTTAAACAAGATTTATTTAAGACGGATTTGCGCGATGCAACCGTAATTACCCTATATCTTCTCCCACAGGCAAATCTGCGCGTACGTTCAGAAATTTTACCCAAACTAAAATCTGGAACAAGAGTCGTATCCTATGAATATGATTTTGGGGATTTACCTCCAAATCGTATTGAAAAGATTAAGATTGATGGTCAAGAACATATGATTTATTTATGGATTATAAGTTAAATAAATGCAAGAAATAGCTAGGAAAGATCAAAACCCAAATAGATAAAGTCGGTGCGAAACGCCGCCTTTATCTATTTGGGTTTTATGTCATAGGTAAAACTTGCATTGCTATAGTAATATCATTTTTTTTACTTATAAAAAATTGATTTCTGAAAAGATCTTGCAATGTACACCGTAATATTACTAATCTAAGTTTAAGACTCATTTTTTAATTTATTTTGTAGGTTCAATGCAACGTCTTTCTAGCTCGTCTAATCAATCAAATATTAATCTTGTAAATAATTTTCGAGACGCATTGATTAAATCCATCTCTACAGCGATCGCTGTAGTTGTAATCCCTCTGATTGCGGCGTTTCCTGTCAAAGCAAATGAAAATCGACTCTGTACTTCCCAATTACAAAAAGAAGTTCAAAAAATTGCCCTATCTCCCCAATTACAGGCAGCACGGATTGGTGTGTTTGTTCAAACCAATGAATCTCGTCCCAAGGTATTAGCAAATCTCGATGGCGATCGCTATTTCATTCCATCTTCTAATGCGAAGTTGTTCACAACAGCAACCGCTTTAAAAATATTAGGTGCAGATTATCGCTTTGCGACAAGACTGATGTCGAGTAACCTACCTAACTCAAAAGGCGAACTTACTGATGGATTGTGGTTGGTAGCGTCGGGCGATCCAAGTTTTAGTTCAGCGACAGGTTTAAAGTCGCTGGTAACACAACTGAAGAATAAGGGAGTAAAGCAGATCGATGGCGGAATTTGGACGCTCACAGCTCGCAAAGGTGCTGAAATTTCTGGTAGTTGGGAATGGCAAGATATACAGGAATACTACGCTGCGATCGCATCGCCATTCACAATTGACGAAAATGCGTTGAATTGGAGCATTCGTCCATCCCAAATTGGCAAGCCCGCGATCTTTGAATGGGAAAATTCCGCTTTGGCTAAAGATTGGCATGTGGAAAACCAATCAATTACAGTGGGTAAAGGCTCTAACTTTGACCTACAAGTTACACGTCCTTTCGGTCAGAAAGTTCTGATTGTCAGCAATCAAGTTCCTGAAAATTTGGAGCCAGAACTCGGCGGCGTTGCTGTTCCCAATCCTGAAGCTAATTTTTTAGCCCTGTTGCGTGAAGAATTAATCTCTCAAGGTATTTCAATATCAACAGTTTCAGCTAACTCTAAAAAACTGCCACCCACCCAAGACTTAGCGATTAACTTATCTCCGCCTCTGTCTGAATTGATTACAACTACTAACAAAAGCAGCAATAATCTTTATGCAGAGTTACTGCTCAGAGCTTTAGGCGATCGCTTTCATGAAGTTATGCCCGATGACAGTGTTAGTAGAGGAATGCTTGCTATAAATAAGTATTTGCAATCTGCAAATATCCCCGTCACTAGTGTGTTGCTGGTCGATGGTTCTGGACTATCACGCCAAAATCTAGCTACACCCAGAGCGATCGCCCAACTATTGCAAACTGTTGCTGACAATCGTGATTTTCGGAAGTCATTGGCGATCGCAGGCGTTGATGGCACATTGACTAATCGATTTAAGAATACGGCAGCTCAAGGGCGAATCCAAGCTAAAACTGGAACATTAACAGGGGAGATCGCCTTGTCAGGATATGCTAACTCTAAAAATTATGGCGAAGTTGTTTTTAGTATCATTATCAATAACAGCAATCTTTCGACAAGTGATTTACAACAAAATGTCGATGCGATCGCCTTGCTCCTAACAAACCTTGACCGTTGTCAATGAAAAAGTTTATCTCCAGAAATAAATTCTCGATCGCAGCTTTTGGAGTTTTAGTAATAGGATGTGTTTTTATGTTCGCAATAATGTCAGAGCCTAAGAATACAAGTTTATTGAATGAAAATTCTTCCCTATGTACAGACATGACCTCATCCTCTAATCAGCCCAATAATTTGCAGTTTCATCCTATTAAAGTTGTGGTTGAACCTTGGCGAGGTGAGCATAATGTTTACGCCCTATTTGCAGTACCTGACCAATATCGACATGGTAATCACTTCGGCAAAATGTTGGTCAAGGGTACTGATACTGCATGGGAGGTAACCTATACTGACGGACTAAAGTACGGGACAGCAACTCCTGAAGGGCATTTTTTACTAATCGGCTTTTTCCGGACTCGGCTCACTCTATGGTATTGGTTAAGTGGCAGGTTTGCGGAACTTCAACAGCCCTGTAATTGGACGCTCTTTCTTTTCCGATAAATCTTTAAATTTTCGATTTTTCGCCATTGAATTTATACAGCAATCAAAACCCATAGGACTTACGCAAAAGCCTTTTATCGTAGTGGCAATTCATGAATTGCCACTACGATAAAAGGCATATTTCAAGCCCTCTTTCGTAAGTCAAAACCCAAATAAAGGTGGCGCTTCGCGCCGCCTTTATTTGGGTTTTACGGCACTTCGCAAAGCATCTACTTTACTGGCTATTGCGATAGAGGTTACGATGAGGATGCATTTTTACTGCTTGTCACACATGACATAGGAAAGCTAGAGCATGGGAAATTTTGGCAGTTGGCTAATCAAACTAGGACAAAGTTGTCTACTTATCGGTCAAATCATCACCCATATTTTGATCTATCGCCGCTTTCATTGGCGGAATACGATCGACCAGATGTCCACAGTTGGCACTGAGTCACTGCTCATAACTCTGATTACAGCATCTTTTGTTGGTGCTGTATTTACGATTCAAGTAGCCAGAGAATTTATTAACTTTGGTGCACAACAAGCAATCGGTGGCATTTTAGCGATCGCCTTAGCGCGTGAATTAATTCCTGTGTTAACAGCAGTAATTATCGCTGGGCGAATTGGTTCGGCATTTGCAGCAGAAATTGGCACAATGCAGGTAACTGAGCAGATCGACGCACTTTATATGCTTAAAACAAATCCTATTGATTACCTCGCTACACCGCGTGCGATCGCCTGTTTACTGATGCTACCTATTTTGACAATTTTAGGCTTTTTGACAGGTATGGCTGGAGGGTTATTTCTTTCTCAAGCTATGTATGGTATCCCCTCAACCATGTTTCTTAATTCTGTGCAAAACTTACTGAAGCCTTGGGACTTAATCGCCGCATTGATAAAATCAAGCATTTTTGGAGTTTTGATCGCGGTAATCGGCACAACATGGGGACTAACAACTACAGGTGGAGCAAAGGGTGTGGGCGAATCTACGACAACAGCAGTAGTTACAGCCTTACTCGCAATATTTATTAGTAACTTCTTTCTATCTTGGATGTTTTTTCAGGGCATATCATCTAGTTTGACATCTCAAGTATAGAAAAAACAAAAAGAGAGGGTGAGCTTAGCTCACCCTCTCTTTTTGTTTTTTCTATTCGCTAATTGCTTCTGCGGCAACCCTTGCGGCGGCAGCTTCATCAGGATGGATACCAAGACGAGTCAGGTTAAAACGTCCGCGATTGTCAACTTCGCGGATTTTAATCAGGACTTCATCTCCAACGGCAACTTCATCTTCTACCTTGCCAACGCGACCCTCAGCAAGCTGTGAAATATGCACCATTCCTTCTTTGCCTGGGAGAAATTCCACAAATGCACCAATCGGAATAATCCTTGTCACTCTGCCAAGATAAACATCGCCAGCACCAACACGACGAGTCATATTCTCAATGATCCGCTTGGCTTTGAGAGCACCTTCACCGCTCATCGAAGAAATCATGACTGTACCATCGTCTTCAATGTCGATCTTGGCTCCTGTCTCCTCGGTAATACCCTTAATGTTTTTACCACCTGGACCAATGATCATGCCAATTTGTTCAGGATCAATCCGAATTGTTAGCAATCTTGGCGCATAGGGGGATAGCTGTTGTCTTGGAGCAGATAGCAGCTCTAACATTTTACCCATGATATGGGAGCGTCCAGTTTTAGCTTGCATTACCGCAGCACGAACTGTATCCATAGATATGCTGGTAATCTTCATATCCATTTGTAAAGCCGTAATACCTGTGTCAGTACCTGCAACCTTGAAGTCCATGTCACCAAGGAAATCTTCAATACCTTGAATATCAGTAAGAATACGAACTTCATCGCCTTCTTTGATCAAGCCCATGGCAACACCGCTTACAGGCTTAGTAATTGGTACACCTGCATCCATAAGTGCGAGTGTCGAGCCACAAACTGAACCCATTGAGGTAGAACCATTAGAAGACAGTACTTCTGATACAACGCGAAGGATATATGGGAATTCAGCCTTAGATGGTAGTACTGGTAAAAGAGCGCGTTCAGCTAATGCACCGTGACCAATTTCGCGACGACCAGGCGATCGCATGGGTTTAGCTTCACCAACTGAGTAAGGAGGAAAGTTGTAATGGTGCATATAACGCTTTTTAGCATCAGGATGTAGATCGTCCATTTCCTGTGCATCACCCGGCGTACCAAGGGTAGCGATCGATAGTACTTGAGTCAATCCACGATTAAACAGCCCACTACCGTGTACACGAGGTAATACACCTACTTCTGTCCAGATCGGGCGAACTTCATCAAGTTTACGTCCGTCAATGCGAACACTTTGCTCGATCACTTGCAAGCGCATCAGTTTTTTGGTGAGTTCTTTGTAAGTAGCGCTAATTACTTTTTTGTCTGCGGCTAACTTGACTGGATCTTCATCAGGCAACGCGGCGATCGCTTCTAAAAGCTCAGCTTTAATCGCATCAAGGGCAGCATCCCGCACATTCCGATCTTTTTCACAGCTAGCAACTACTTGAGCAACTTTATCTTTGACAGTGTTGGCAATAAAGTTTTCTAAAGTTGGATCGGTTACAGGCGCAGTGAGATCGGGGGGAGCGATGCCTAGCTCTTGAAGCAAGTCAGTTTGAGCCTTGATCAGTTCTAAAACTGCTTCATAGCCAAAATCGATCGCCTCGATCATGTCAGCTTCTGGCAACTGATTGGCTCCAGCCTCAACCATGATGATCCCTTCAGCCGTGCCAGCAACGACGAGATCGAGATCGCCTGCTTCAACTTCGGCATAGGTGGGATTGATGATAAATTCATCGCCAACTAAACCAACGCGTACGCCTGCCATCGGTCCCATGAATGGTAACCCTGCAATTAACGCCGCTAGAGATGCTCCAGTTACTGCTAAGACATCAGGTGGGACTTTTTCATCGATCGCCATGGTCGTGGCGACGATCTGCACATCATCGCGCAACCAATTGGGGAAAAGAGGGCGCATCGGGCGATCAATCAGACGGCAAGTGAGAGTTGCCTTTTCGGGAGGTCTACCTTCACGACGCAAGAAGCCGCCGGGGATACGCCCTGCTGCATATAGGCGCTCTTCATAATCAACAAGTAGGGGTACAAAATCTACGCCGTCACGAGCAGGACCTCTGGTCGCTGTCACTAATATTGCAGTTTCACCGCACTGGACTAATACTGAGCCGCCAGCTTGAGGTGCAAACGTGCCAATTCTTAATTTAATTTCCCTGCCATAAAAAGGGATGATTTTTGTTACGGCATCCATCTATAATCTTCTTCCGTTTTGACTTTTTTTTCGTTATATATCTCGCAATGTTAGCACTGATGTAGTGATGTCTGCCGTTTAAAAGCCAGAAAGTAGAAAGGGGCACTTAATTAGGGTTCTGCGATTTAACAAAGAACCAGTTTTTATGGCGCGGC
>CAIJEA010000195.1 GCA_903819605.1 uncultured cyanobacterium
AACCCCTTCTCCCGCAGGAGAAGGGGAGCAAAACCGTAATTTTCTTGTTTCCCTCTCCTGCGGGAGAGGGGCTAGGGGTGAGGGCTGTAGAAACTTCTACGTAACACCAGTTCTTATACAAATCATACAAATCACTTACTGGGAGTCCTACTCCTTTCTCACCCAAAAAATAGGAATTATTCACTGGGAAGGGAGTAGCTGTTTTAGGTTTACTGTCGGAAAGGCAAGCAAATTGTCCTTGTAATCGTGCACTTTGTTCCTCCATATTTTTGACAAACTTGCCTTGCTGTATTTTCAGCAACTATAAGATTTTCTGACCAACCTGAGCCAGCCGCCCCATTAGAACCCTCAGAAAGCGCCATACAAGCATTGTTAGTCCAGATCAATACTTGGCAATCTCCAGAATTAGCGCTACTTTCGCATTCACTCAGTGCTCTAGTCTCTGCTGCTTTTTGGGTAGTAAAGTTCCAAGAATATCCTTTAGCTTGAGTCGAAGGAGAACGGGCGATCGCACCAAAGCTGGAAGTGCTGGGAGGGGGACTCTTAGTTGTTTCAATTGTTGGATTCGGCTCTAGTGTAGCAGTCTCAGTGTTTAATGTCTGTGATTTCTCAGGAATTAAAGATACACTTGGAGAACTGATGGGAGTTGTTGTGATTTCAGGTTTGGGAATATTATCTGCTTGGCGATTAGTGAGTTTTGGTATTAGAAATGCCGATGCGATCGCTGCAAAAACTGATGTCATACCTATCAAGGCAACCCACAAAATTGGCTTAAAGACAGATGGAGTTGGCGTAGGTGCAGAAATCGTGACATGAGCGGCGGTTGCTGGAGTCTGTGGCTTAGTTGGCACAGATATAGGTGTAACTACTGTGGGAGGTACATCACCCTCTTGTGATGGATAATTTGCTGCTGCGGTCGGTTCGGTATTTATCGAATGGACATTCGCAAAATTATTGATGTTGGTCGTAGAAAGAGATTGAATTGCTTGTAATGCCTCGATCGCTGATTTGTAACGCTGACTGAAATGATAAAACACCATATTTTGTAATACTTCAGCAAATGTATTACTTACCTCTACGCGATCGCGCCATAAAATCTCGCCCGTATTTGCATCTTCTTGCAGGCTATCGGGAGCAATGCCTGTGAGAGCCTGAATACCGATCATGCCAACTGCGTAAACATCACTACTTAAGCGAGGTTTTCCTCTTGCTTGTTCGCTAGGCATATATCCTGGCGAACCAATACTTACCGTTACATTGGTATTTCCTTGATGATCGGTACCTAACACGCTGATATCCTTGACTGCACCAAAATCAATTAAAACTATTTTGCCATCTTGTTGACGACGCATGAGGTTGGCAAGTTTAATGTCTCGATGGATAACGTTATGTTGATGCACAAAAGATAGAACTTCTAAAATCTCAAGCAATAGTTCAATTGTGGCGCTCTCTGAGAGTTTACGTCCAACAATAATTTCTTCAGTTAAGCTATGCCCGTCGATAAATTCTTGGACTAAAAAGAATTCATTATTTTCTTCAAAGTGAGCGTAAAGTTTGGGAATTTGCGAATGAGCGCTACCCAACTTATAAAGATATTCAGCTTCACGTTCAAATAGATTTTTAGCGATCGGCAAAACTTCTGGGCTGGTATCTTTGGGCTTGAGATGCTTAACCACACAGGTAGGATGACCTGGCAGGTCAATATCTTGAGCTAAGTAGGTATCTCCAAATCCACCACTTCCAAGAACTTGGAGAATCCTATAACGATTCCGTAATGTTTTGCCTACTAACATAGTTACCTATCAAGTTTCAGAACTTTGTGCTACGAATTATGCGCTTGATACGATGATCGTTGCAGTAGCTATAATTCTGCGAAGATATTGACAAAATCTTTGCATATATCTTCTGCACTTGATTTTAAGCTTAGCAAACAAAGATTTATTTTATCGCAATACAAGAAATATCTAGGACAAATCAAAACCCAAACAAACAAAGGCGGCGCTTCGCGCCGCCTTTGTTTGTTTGGGTTTTATGCCCTCAGAAAAACTTGCATTGCTAAGTAGGTAGTTACAATTAAATATAAAACCAAAGTCCAAGACCTGTACCACCCGCATAGGTCTTGGACTTTGGTTTTACTTATACCGAGGTACTTATACTCTCCCCATCAAATATGGCAATCCTAAATGATTCATGAGAAATAGAATCTTATAACAAGGGGCTTAAGCCCCTTGCCTTTCTTACAAATGATTTAGGATTTCTATAGAAATTAAGATCTGTAAATGAGTTTAGAAGTTAGTCTTGAGGAAGTGAAGTGCCGCGCATAACGCGGTACTTCACCATACCAAAACCGTTTAGAGATATGATTGAGTATGTGTGCAGAATTAGGTATTGAATGCAAAATAAGCGGGCAATCGTATTAGGGGTATCAGGCGCATCTGGCATGATTTATGCCGTACGATCGCTTAAGTTTTTATTAAATAATCACTACAATGTCGATCTGGTGGCTTCTAAAGCGGCGATGATGGTTTGGCAGTCGGAGAATAATATCGCGATGCCCAGTAATCTGCGATCGCAAGAACAGTTTTGGCGAGATCGAAGTGAAGCAAGTAATGGCAGGTTAGTATGTCATCAATTTGCTGATGTGGGCGCAACAATTGCCAGTGGTTCATTTCGGACATTGGGAATGCTAGTTATCCCATGTAGTATGGCAACGGTGGCTAAAATTGCCCATGGATTAAGTTCTGATTTACTCGAACGTGCTGCTGATGTACATTTGAAAGAAGGTCGGCGATTAGTGATAGTCCCTCGTGAAACTCCATTAAGTTTGATTCATCTCCGTAATCTCACTATCTTAGCGGAGGCGGGAGCACGGATTGTGCCAGCGATTCCTGCATGGTATCACAACCCAAAAACGATCGAAGATTTGGTCGATTTTGTCGTGGTGCGAGCGCTCGATCAAATGGATATAGATGCCGATCTAATTCAGCGTTGGCAGGGTCGGGGTTCCATTAGTATTGCTGAAGGAGAATCAGAGCCATGACGCGATCGCGCTTTTCACAAACAACAAATTCGTTAAGTAAAAATTCCTCAGGAGCGATCTTAGTTGTAAAGCTGGCGATCTTGGCTTTTACTATTACGATACTTGCCGCGATCTTTGTCCAAAATTTGCAGCCTGTGGTGCAGATTTTTTTCTTTGGTCAACAAACTTTGCCAACCCCCTTAAGTGTGGCGATGCTGGTGGCTTTTGGTGTTGGGGTCTTGATTGCATTTGTGTTTAATGCGATCGCTACTTGGAGACAAAATCTATTAATTCGCCGTGCAGTGGTTGCGGCAGGATATAGCAAAGAGCCAAAAGAACAGGTAAGAGCCAAAAAATTCCAAAGCAAAGAAGAATTTGTTGAGGATGATTATAAAGATAAGAAATATGATGAGCAGGAAGAATATGACGAAGAGGAATACGATGATGAAGAGGAAGAAGAGGAATATGAAGATGACGATCCTGATACAGTTCCCTATGGCGATCGCCTAAATCTAAAATCAAAAAAAAATAACCAAGTTAAGCGCGATCGTCCCCCCCTTGATGCTAAATACATTGATTAAATAGCTAGGCGCAATTAAATATAAAGCCAAAAATCCTGTGGCGCACTCGCAGCGTGCGCCACAGGATTTTGAATCTGAGTTTTAATTATGCCCAGTGACTTAGAGCAATAGGTTGTTTGCTTCTCTCTACTATTCTATAATGTCAATATGTTAGGCAAGCTACTAGACAGACGATATCTAATTATAAAAGAACTAGCAGAAGGAGGTTTTTCGCAGACTTACCTCGCTGAAGATACCCGCTTGCCCAAAAATCCCCAATGTGTTGTCAAACATCTTAACCCTACCATTGACGATCCGATTTTTACTCAAAAAGCTTTAGAGCTATTTAAAGCAGAAGCAGAAACCTTGCAAGAGTTGGGAAGACATGATTTAATCCCGCAGCTTTATGCATATTTTCAAGAAAACAAGGAATTCTATTTAGTTCAAGAATATATTGCAGGACATCCCCTCAGTACAGAAATGTCTCCTGGTAGTCAAATGGCGGAGGCGAGAGTTGCCCAGATCGTCAAAGAAGTTTTAGAGATCTTACGATTTGTGCATACATACAACGTAATCCATCGCGATATCAAGCCGAGTAATTTGATCCGCCGTCATAGTGATGGCAAGCTGGTCTTAATTGATTTTGGAACCGTAAAGCAAGTTCAAATGGAAGTTGCCAGTGCTCATAACAAAGCCAAGGTGACTTTACCGATTGGTACGCCAGGATATATGTCCTACGAGCAAGAACGTGGGCAGTCTGTTGCCTGTAGTGATATATATTCTTTAGGAATGGTTGCTTTGCAAGCTCTTACAGGCAAACATCCTAGTCAATTTCCTAGAGATCGAGATAATGAAATTAATTGGCGGAGTTATATCAATGTTGGGCGTGAATTTGCGGCAGTTTTGGATCGGATGACACGTTGCAATCCTCGCGATCGCTATCAAACTGTGGATGAAGCCCTAAAAGACATTGCCAAACTTCCAAAACTAAATACGGCTTCACCAAGAATTATCGATGACCGAGTTGATGAGACTTCTAAGAAGCCAAATTTTTTAATATTGCCATCTGCGATCGCCCTGATTCTATTGGCTAGTGGAGTTTATCTGTTTGTTACTGGCTGGAACCCTTTTAAAAGTGATCTTCCAGTTACTAGTCCTAGTCCTTTAGCTATTCCATATACTTTTAGCCCCTCTGTACCTACTCTCTCTTCTTCTCCGCAGCCATCATCTACAGTTTCAGTAGAAAGTAAAACTAATTACGATCAACTGAGTATCTATCTCAAAGAAAAAAATTGGAAAGCTGCGGATAATGAAACTTATCTACTGCTTCTAAAAGCTGCTGGTAGTCAATCTTACAATGACGGAACATTTCATCCTGATGAAGTTAATCGGATTAATTGTGCAGATCTAGTTTTAATCGATCAACTGTGGACGCAAGCTAGCAATGGCAAGCAGGGATTAACCGCACAAAAAAAAATCTATGAAGATTCTGCTAGAGATATTCGTAAAACCTACGAAAGTATCGGCTGGATTAATGCATCTGGAGAATTAACGATTGAAACTGCCTACAATCGTGACAATTCGCGCTGGGAATATATTGAAGGTCGTCAACCAAATTTTAAATCTCCACCCGTTGGTCATTTTCCCTTTTTACTTCGCGATCCATTCAGCAAAAATTTAGAGCGAATGATTACTTTATATCGATGTTCTAATTAAGCTTACACTGCTTTGCATTGCAGTAATCACTCGAAAATGTGCTATTGTTTCCTCATGGGAATAGGTAAAAAAATTTATTAAATTAATAAACGTATTGATACGAGTAACGCTTTTCAGGCTTTGCTCTTGCTGCCACAGCGAATATTAAGTATGCAAACAAAAATACGGAATGAATTCCGTAAAATATTTTTCTTGGTTCAATTCTATTTATTGATTCAATTAAAGACTTTGCATATTTTCAAGAATGTCTCATTTTCATGCTCCCCCATGAAAACGAGACAGGTCGTAAGGTACAGTTATCAACGCTACACATTAAGATGACTGTGCCTTGCTTTTGCTATATTCGGGATATAGCAGTAACCAATTATGTTTAAAACAAGAAGAGAGTTGGGGGGGGG
>CAIJEA010000196.1 GCA_903819605.1 uncultured cyanobacterium
TCAATAGGCTCCCAAGGATCGAGTTCGCCCCATACAACGATCGCCTCACAGGGCAAAATTGCTAATAAGTCTTCAGGTCTTGGCCCCTGAGAATAGCGCACAAAAGCCATAAATACATCAACAGCATTAGAGTTTTGAGCAGGTTTGAGGAGAATCTCGATTAATTCATCGGTGATAGCTTCTTGGCGAATATAAGCTTGTGAAAGAATTTGTTTTATCGATCGCGGCTGACGTACTCGATCGAAAAACAATTTGGCGATCGCGCGATTACCCAAAATGTTTTGTACTACCTTCACGCCCACACGCTTAAACCAAGGCATAGCCAATTGATTTTGTTCCTGCAATAAACGCAACGAGCAATTGATTAATACCGTCTTGACGATTAATTCAGGTGCATAGATAGCTGCTTGCATCGCCACCACAGCCCCAATCGAATTACCAACTAGTATGGCGCGATCGCCCACCACTTCTCGTACAAAATCTACAACCAGTTTCCCCCAAGTCTCAAAGGTATAAGCTAGCTCACTAGGTTTAGGCTGAGCCGAAGCACCAAAGCCAATGAGATCGATTGCATAAACCCTAGTTTCTGATGCTAAAACTGGTACATTCTTACGCCAATGTCCCACAGAAGCACCAAAACCATGAATTAGAACTATCGCTGGCTTATCGACATTGTTCTCTAATCCGTCAGCACAATAGCCAATCTCATATCCATGCCATGTCCAAAAGCGATCGGCAAACTTACGATTTTCAAAAAACATTGATATAACTTAGCAATTGCGAAATATGAGGGATTTTTGGGTTTATTGGAGTGCTGTTCAGAGGGATACTCTTTGAATATAAAAGTAAACTTATATGAAGCAAGTAGAACTAGCTAATTTCGCCTATCCTATCATTGACTAGAGGTTAGCCTCTCGTTAATTTATTTAGCTTATTTAGCTTCAAACTCATTGTATCGTGGTCTTTATATTGACATGGACAATTTAAAAACTACGATAAGTTTGAAAATAAGTATTTTTTAGAACTTTTCGATAATATTATTTGGAGATTTAAACGTGGCGATTCCCTTGTTGAATTACGCTCCAGCATCGCAAAATTCTCGCGTAGCTGGTTTTACAGTCGGTAGTGACAACACACCTCGAATTTACACTACTGCAAATTTACTTTCAGGAAGTGATCTAGATGATTTGATTGAAGCTGCCTATCGTCAGATTTTCTTCCATGCCTTTGCTGCCGATCGCGAAAAAACCCTAGAATCGCAATTGCGTTCTGGCAATATCTCGGTCAGACAGTTTGTGCGTGGACTAGTACTCTCCAACACCTATAGAAGCAGTTTTTACGAAAAAAACAGCAACTATCGCTTTGTTGAGCAAACTGTACAGCGTGTTCTTGGTCGCGATGTTTATAGCGAACGTGAAAAAATTGCTTGGTCGATCGTCGTTGCAACCAAGGGTATTGAAGGCTTCATTGATGCATTGCTAAATAGTGATGAGTACCTTGAAGCATTTGGTGATGATACCTTGCCTTACCAGCGTCGTCGGGTTCTACCTAGCCAAGCTATTGGCGAAACCCCCTTCAACCTCAAGTCTCCTCGCTACGATGCCTACTACCGTGCTCAGTTGGGCTTCCCTCAACTCATTTGGCAAAATTCTGTACGTAGCTATGTAGTTACCGACAGAAAGCCAAAAGCTGGCGATCCAGCATTATTCTTGAACTTGGCACGCAGCATTAATCCTCCCTCTGCGGGATCAGTTAAAGTATCTGCTCAAAATATCGATTACGAGCGTCTAGTTCCTCGTCGTTAAACCATCGGTCAACTTTAAACTCATAAAGTAAGGGGGGCGCAACGCGCCCCCCTTACTTTATGAGCAAGATTTGTGTCAAAATTAGCTAAAGTTTGTTTGCCCCTTCTTCGTTTTTGTCGTTAATGGATATTCATCAATTTCTCGAACTCTTTGTCGGTCGTTGGCGATCGCAACGCAGCGATCATCAATTTGGGGAGGGAAATGGAAATGACACCCGATCTTTGATTGATATTACTGCTTTGGGTTTTGACGACCCAGAGCTAATTGACGTATGCCAAAAATATGACATCGATCGCAATACAGCAATTCACCCTCTGAAATTGTCATGGGAAGAAGAGTCTTTAAGTAGCAACAAGCCTAAAGGGAGTGCTCTATTTGTCCCTATCCCCAATGACATTGCCTCACCTCAAAAAGGTTTGATTCTCAGTACTCATCGCAAAGGAATCTATGAACTTGGTGCAGATGAATCGCTTACAATCCTGACAAAGACTGCTCAAAATGAGATCGAAGAACGTATTTGGTATGGCAATCCTAACTTGCGGTTTCGGGTAGCGACTTTACTGCAAGGAGACAGTGCAGGCGATCGCCGTGTCAAATCATCAAAGTTTTACTCTGAAATTCGTAGCGCCGCTCCAAAAACTTAAAGCATAAAGAAAAGGGGTTGCTAGCAACCCCTTTTCTTTATGCTTTAAGGAAATGTGAGATTAATGTCCAGACTTCTAAGCCGATAAACCCAGCCAAAAAGATAAAAATTGCAATATTTAAACCAGTTTTAATTTTTTCCATATCCTCGTAGCCTATTTGAAGAGAGCAGGATAAACTTCACTTAGTTTACCCATCCTAATTTAATCGCAAAAATCAACTCGTCGTGACCTTATTTTTTGCATTTTATTTTGCATTTATATCTTAATCGTACTGGCGATTACTCTATTTAAATGCTTAAATAAACCAATTAATTTTGACTAGAAAAAACATCACTTTATCTAGTTGCGTTAAACTTAACCATTATTACATTCAAGTGTGGGGATGTACTGCTGTGAATTTGCTCAAAAGATTCAGTATTCTTGGAACTGCTGCTATTGCATCATTGGCGATCGCGCAGTCGGCATCGGCAAATTTTGTGATTTTTGTTGCAGGCAATGATGATGCAACATTACAAAGAGTTCGTACTATCTCACCAACCGCTTTTAGAACAAAAATCAACGACCAACCTGTAGTTCAGGCAGGTACGTTTAATTCTGAAACTAGTGCTGACAGCCTTGCGATCGCTTTACAACAATCAGGACTATCCGCTCAAAAATACTTCAGAACATCAGGAGGCAAAGAAAGTAACGTCCAAGTTCCTTTCTCAGATACTACCAATACCTCAGTTTCAGCCTTGCCAAACCCACAACAGGTTGTCATCCAACAAAATCCTACTTCTTCGCAACCGATCAATCTTCCCACCGACTCACAGCCCCAAGTCTTTACATCTGTGCCTCAACAAAGCGTAGCCTATACAAATAATCAATATCAGCAGATCACCACTAATGCTGTTGTGCCTCAAGTACAGACTCAACAAGTACTTGTGCCTCGTTGGCAACAGGTGTTAGTTCCAGAAACTCGTCAAGTTGTGACCCAAACAGTTGTACCTCAAACTCAGCTTGTACAGACTGGCTATGTCCAATCAGGAGTTCAACCAACTACTTATGTACAGCCCCAGTCAGGATTTATTCAGCCATCATCAGCAATAATAACCCCAAATACCTACGACAACTCAATTAGCACATCCAGTAATTATGTTTCTGCCCAGCCAGTTTCTAATGGGTTGAGCAACGACCAACTATTACCTCAAGCAACTCAGAATCCAAACTTTCGCTATGTTGCGGCTGTACCAGCAAGCTCAAACAATCAGTTTTTGCTTGCTCGTGTACGTCAGTATGTTCCTAATGCTTTTTTGGCAAATTCTGGTCGCGGCACTTATATTCACGCAGGCGCTTATCCAAATCGTGACTCGGCGGAGTCTGTATCCCGCTATCTCAGATCGCAAGGTGTTGACTCACGAGTTCTTTACTTTTAAATATGACTGGAAATAGTACTTCAAATATCCCCTCAGCCACTAAGCAGGGATCGATAAGGCGACTCAAATGGCTTGAACCTTTTGCTTTGCTCTTTCCAAGCGGATTTTGGCTGATCTCATTTCTAATCATCCCTACAATTTTCATCTTAATTCAGAGTTTTGTACCACTTGGTAAGGCTGAATTTAGTTTGGAAAACTACCAAAGAGTATTTGAGTACGTTGGTGGTAACTTCATTTATCTAACCGTAGTTTGGCGATCGCTATTTTATGCAATTATCACTACGTTTTTTTGCCTATTACTGGGGTTTCCTGTCGCTTACTGGTTGGCTGTGATTGCCCCAAAACGCTGGCGAAATATTTTATTGCTTCTATTTGTACTTCCTTTATGGACTTCGTCTTTGTTGAGATCCTATGCTTGGATTACAATTTTAAGACCAACAGGAGTTTTAAATAGTTTTCTAAACCTAATTGGACTATCAGGTATAAATGTGCTGAACAAAGCCGAAGGTGTAATTATCGGTATGGTTTACACTTATTTGCCTTACATGGTTTTAGTCCTATATACTTCGCTTGAGCGCCTTGACCTTAGACTCCTAGAGGCTGCGGCTGATCTTGGGGCTAATGCTAAGCAAACCTTTTGGCAAATTACAGTCCCACAAGTCTCGTCGGGAATTATTGCGGGAACAGCGCTAGTTTCCATCTCTAGTTTTAGTGATTACATAAATCCACAACTACTGGGAGGTCCTGGCAGCCGCACGATCGCTTCAATTATCGAGTTGCAATTTCTAGGTGCAAGCAGTAATAGAGGTTTTGGATCGGCGATTAGTATGGTGCTGATCTTGGCAGTAACGATTGTGATTATATTACTGATCAAATATGGCGATCGCAGGGTAGTAAGTGATGGCTAATGAAATAAACGCGACTCCAATTAAGCGATGGCAAACTTGGTATACGGTACTTGCTTTCTTTTATATGTACTTGCCGCTCGCTGTACTTACGATCTTTAGCTTTAACAAATCTCCTTCCCCATCACAATGGTCTGGTTTTACGTTGGAATGGTATTCTAAGTTTCTCCAAAATCAGATTCTAAGAGATGCATTAAAAAACAGTCTGAGTGTAGCCTTAGCTGCTGTTTCGGTCTCGGCCGTACTAGGAACGCTCACCGCAGTGGGGTTGGCACGATACTACTTTCCTGGCAAGAGTTTGTTTAAGGGCATTACCTATTTACCTTTGATCATTCCTGATATTGCGATCGCAGTAGCGACCCTCGTATTTTTTGCTGCCATTAAGTTGCCACTTAGCCTTGGAACAATTGTGATCGCACATATTGTCTTTTGCCTTGCCTATGTTGCGGTTGTTGTATCCAGTCGTCTCGCCAGCATTGATCCCAAACTTGAAGAAGCAGCCCTCGATCTCGGGGCTACGCCCGTACAAGCTTTTTTAAGAGTATTGTTACCACAACTTTTACCAGGCATTGTGTCAGGCTGTCTCTTAGCATTCATTCTTAGCATGGATGACTTTGTAATTGCTTACTTCACCGCAGGTGTTGGTTCGACTACATTACCTATTGCTATCTTTTCTTCATTACGTAATGGCGGCGTAACTCCCGAACTTAATGCTCTTAGCGTATTACTGATTATTGTTTCAGCATCGATGGCAGCGATCGCTGAAGCTGTAAGAAGTTGGGGTAAACATGATTAAGACTGTTTAGAAAAATAACGGCTCTACAAATTAATGTATTCAGTTTTAAGCTTAATATCGTTTGAATCTTTCTGAATTGCATAATACTTAAAGTTATCTCAAAAAAACTTATATTGCTTCAGAAATATCTATCTAGTTTTGGTCTGCCGATCCAATTTTTTGTTGGCAACTACATGATTCATCGAATTTAAAATCCTTATCAGACAAGACTTCAAGATTTTTTTTGCAAAGCATTATCAAAAAATTTAATTGGTTTTCCTAACATCGGTTGAGAACCTGTGGTATATTACATCTGGCAAAGCTAATCAAAGCTAAAGAATGACTCCCCATGAGTGAGAAGCCTTTAAAGCTGCGAATCTCAATTCCACCCGTCGAGGGAATCGAGGACATTCCCATCGCGGCAGTCGAAGTACTCGCTACAAAAATGGGGTTTAGTCCTGATGCTGTGCAAGATATCGTTCAAGCTCTTACTGAAGCTTTAGTTAACGCAGTTCTTTACAGCACTTCCGACCTTGACGTAGAAGTTGTAGTTTTTGCAGCAAATACTAGCCTGACTGTAGAAGTCCATGATCGTGGATCAGGTTTTGATGTTGATAGTGTGCCACCGCCAGATTTTGATTTAATATCCGAGATTGGTGTAAAAAACGGTGGTTTTGGTATACATATGATCAAAGCACTGGTTGATAATGTCGAGATCGAATCTACAGATCAAGGCACAACTGTTCGTATGAGTAAGTTTCTGTCTATCCCCAAACCCATTCTCCAACCATGACTCATTCCTCATTTTTACAAGATGAACTCAAGATCGTCGAACAAATTGATGGCGATCAAGTTATTCTCAAGCTGAATGGTGCTTTGAGTGTAACCACAGTTCCATACTTTAGGCAGGCTGTTCAGCCATTTATTGACCGTAAGCTAGTTGCGATCGTTCTAGATTTTGAAGGTGTCACTAAGATTGTTAGTAGGGGCGTAGGTGCAGCAATTGATATGGCAGTTCAAGCCAAAAAACAAGGTGGCAAGTTACGCTTAGAAAATGTCGGTAAATATGGTCGTTCTCTCTATATTCAAGGAGTCCATTTAGTTGCAGAAGTACCTGAACTAGAAGGTTTTGAACCATAATTTTTATTAAAAACAATAAAATAGAGGCGGAGTGA
>CAIJEA010000197.1 GCA_903819605.1 uncultured cyanobacterium
AATTTGGGTCTTTTTAAAACTTCAAGCAATTCATTAAACAAATCATCACTAAATAAAACACATACTTTATTACTATTAATGGCATTACTTAATCCAGATAGAGACTTGCCTATAAGAAAGCTAATCCAAATATTAGTGTCTATAACAACGCGAATAGCGTTATCTTCCATGATAATTAGCCTGTCTCACTGCTTCAACTTCTTGTGTAATATCTTCTAAACTGAGTTCTTCAGTTTTAACTGAATTTAAAAACCTCTTAAATCTCACGGCAAAAGTATCTTTTTCTAGTAATTTTAATAACTCAATTTTTTCGTCTGTATTGCACTGAGAGATTATGGATTTAAGCTGTGAAAAATTTATAGAAATTGATACGTTCATTTCTTTGTATTCCTTATATTATTAAAAATATCGTATTCCTTCATTTTATGAGCTAAAAACAAGGAGCTTAAGTTCCTTGTTCTATGAGATGTATATATCTAATTAATTATTATAGGGGTGGTAAATAACCCATTGCATCTTTAACGGCATTAAGGGTTTTAAAAGCTGTCTCAGCAGCTTTTTCGCGACCTTCTTTTAATACGCGATCTAGATAGCCAGATTCTTTTACCACTTCATCATACTTAGTTTGAATCGGCTCAAGATGTGCGATCGCAGCATCAGTCAGCACAGTCTTAAAATCACCCCAACCGCGCCATGTCGCAGCCTCGGCTTGCACCTGTTCCTTGGTTTTATTGGCAAAAATTGCGTATAGCCCAAGGAGATTATTCGCTTCAGGGCGATCGCTATTATCAAAGGCTAACTCACGTACAGCATCGGTCTTACACTTTTTGATTTTCTTGGCAATCTCATCGGGCTTATCGAGCAAATGAATCCGACTCATTTCTGAAGGATCGGACTTCGACATTTTTTTTGTGCCATCGGTGAGACTCATCACCCGCGCCCCTTCTTTACGAATCAAAGGATCGGGAACTTTGAAAACTCGTGCAAACTGATCGTTGAATCTTGCTGCCACATCTCGCGTTAATTCTAAATGTTGCTTCTGATCTTCGCCAACAGGCACTAGATCGGCTTGATACAGCAAGATATCCGCAGCCATTAGCACGGGATAATCTAGCAGCCCCACACCTACATTTTCACCCTGCTTGATCGCCTTCTCTTTAAATTGGATCATCCGCTCCAACCAATTGAGTGGTGTGATGCAGTTGAGTAGCCATGTGAGTTCAGCATGGGCGGACACATGGGATTGAACAAAAATAGTTGAAATTTTTGGATCGATGCCACAGGCTATGTATAGTGCGGCAATGTCACGAGTATTGCTAGCCAAGATTTTGGGGTCGTGAGGCACTGTAATCGCGTGGAGATCGACAACACAGAAGAAGTTTTCGTAATCAGCCTGAGTCTCTACCCAGTTGCGAATTGCCCCCAAATAATTGCCAATATGCAGGTTGCCAGTCGGTTGTACGCCAGATAGAACTCGTTTTTGCATGGATTTTTAAGATCATAGAGTGAGCGCTTTGCGCTGTCTATATATTTGCACTACAGGTTGATAATGTATAACGCCATAGAATGTGCGCTTCGCGCACATTCTATATATTTAGATTACAGGTTGATAATGTGTTTACAGGAACGGGGGAGGGAAATACGATCGTCCTACAGAAAGGCAAACTAATTTGCCCAAATTCCTGTTCAAAAACTTTTGGTATTGTACCAATTAGCGTTTCTACTATGCTCTTACGCGGATCGGATGGAGTGACTTGGTAGATAACGCTCAGCACATCATCAGGAAACCATGCCCTTACAAGGGTTAATAACTCTGGTGCTGTCAGGGGGCGATCGCGATTATCAGGGATTAAGCGAATGCCCACTAAGCGATCGCTTTCAAAATAAATATTTGCTGTAAAGCCCCTCACATAAATCAATTTGTGATCTGGTAAAGCATATAGCCCTTCACCACCTGGCTGTAACTTGTGCACCGTATATTGATTTTGGTGGACTGTGCCGATCGCTGCCCAATTATTCTCTTTGGCGTATTCAAAAAACTGTGTCTCCAACATTCCCAGATGCAAAGTAGATGGCTGTAATGGGGGAGTTGCTCTGGTCTGTAAACTGGGCAATGTGCGAACTGTTCCAAGTTTTTCGTTGGCGTTGGCCCAAATCTTTGATCGAGGCACAAAAAAATCGGCGATCGCGTTGAGGGAGATTATGGCGATCGTCAAGCCAATAAAGATGCAAGAGTTAAATCTAATCGCCATACTTTCACTTATGCAGCTAGTAGATTAGCAATTTTCCTAATTAATACTTTAGCAAAAAACTTTAGCAAAAATTCTTGTTTGCATTCTAATTTGTAATTGCGCCCAGTTACTTAGAAGTCCCAATAGCAAGAAAAGAGTCGCGTCGCAACTCTTTTCTTGCTATTGGCGATTGCCTTTATCAAAATCGATTGTTTGCATTAGATTTGTATTAGAACTGCTGCCTTTCTGCCGAAAATTAAGGCGGCGTAGCGGTTTCGTGATATAGGTAGTAACTAGCCGTTTCTTTGAAATTTTATTGTTCTATGTCCCTTAACCCAGAGTCGGAGTCAGATCGCGGGAAAAATAAAGCTTCCTCTAAAAGTTTTGAGGCAATGCGAAAGTTTTCCGAGAAATACGCAAAAAATACAGGCACATTTTTTTGTGTCGATCCCAGTGTAACCAATGCCGTTATAGAAGGGTTAGCGAAGCATAAAGAAGAGCTAGGTTCTCCTCTTTGTCCTTGTCGTTATTACGAAGATAAGGAAGCTGAGGTTAAAGATACCTATTGGAACTGTCCGTGCGTGCCAATGCGTGAACGGAAAGAATGTCACTGTATGTTGTTTCTTACGGCTGATAGTCCCTTTGTTGGTACAAAACAAGAGCTTGAAGTCGTTGAAATTATTTATGATGCCTAACTAAAAATTAGCTATAGCAAAGCAAGATTTGCTTAGGGCATAAAACCCAATAAATGAGTTGCGGCGTGAAGCGCCGCAACTCATTTATTGGGTTTTGGTTTGTACTGGCTAACTCTTTTTTTGCTATAGCTTTTGGTAATTTATAGCGATCAATACAAAACCTAGAAGAGTGGTGGCGCTTTGCGCCGCCACTCTTCTAGGTTTTATAGCTATAGATTTAAGAAACATTTACTTTAGATGGCGATCGCTCCCAACAAACTTTTCCAGTTTTAGCTAAATCTAAAGATGTTGATATCACCTCCATTAAGTTTTGCCACTTTACTTCGCGATTAAAGAGTAGTTTACTTACCTTAATCATTGCCTGTTCTCGTTCGTGGCGAATTTTGTAAAACATTAAAGGATCGATTCTTTGGTAATTTTGGCTGCGAACTTCTAGCATTGCCTCATGCACGATGATCGCGACTTCAGAACCAATATTCATTTGAGCGTAATGACGTAAATGATTAATCCCTTTTTCTGAAGTTGCATACAGAGGTGGTAAACGATTTAAGGTTTTAGCAAGGACATCTTCTAGACGGATAAATCTTAGCTCCGATGGTTGAAAACTTTGGGCGCGGGTTTGAGCCATCCTGATGATCAATCTTTCTAAAGAATGTACTAACTGATTAGATTCAAGCATGTACAAATTGTACTCTTTTTGCTTGCTTTCGGTAGATATGCTGCGTTTTTGAGCAGACTTGCCAAGATACATCTTTGTGTTTAGCTGCGAACGTCCTAAAGCTCCATATTTACTTAAACGTGGTGATAGATTTCCAGAATTAAACTTGGCGATCGCATTTTCAAGAACTTCTTCTAAAGCCTTCGGTAAATCGCACCACATTAGATTTTGCCAACCTAATAAATCCTGAACTCCAAGTAAGGCATAGGGTGCGTTTGCCAACTCAATATCTGCTAGGGGTTGTGGTTGTCGTAATGGATCTCGACGCACCGCGATGAGAGCTTGACGAGTGACTTTAGTTATATCCGCTTGCATTGCCAAGCACTCTTGTCTTTTGAGCTGCAAATCAATGTCTGTTGAAGCAAACATTGGTGGCAATCGATTTAATGCATAAGCTGTTACTTCATCAATATTGAATTTATCTCTAATCCCACTACCTAAGTTCTGGATTTGAGCGTTGGCTTCCCCATAGACAAATTCAATTAGAACATTTCGGCAGGATTCCATGGTATTGACTGAGTAGGTATTTACCAGTGCTGTCTAAGGAGAGAATAGGCATTTAACATGGATAAGATTATTTCATCTTAATGAATTAATCAGCTATGAGTGCAGGATTGTTGAATTGACAATATTGTCAGCTCGTAATAAGTAAGCAATCTCTCCTTTTTCATTAACATAGCCTTTAACATAGGGTCTAAGCGGTGCTGGTATAGCAAAAATATCATTCTCAATTTGATTGTTGTCAATATGTATAACACCCAATATGCTAGGCACAATTAAGGCTAGAGATAGGTTCTGTACGGATGTAAGAACTACTTCGTAAAGTCCGATGTTTTGATCTAGCGGTTGTAATCCTAGTAGCATTGCTAAATCAATTGCCCAGTAGACTCGACGACGACGGCTTAAAACCCCTAAAATGCAAGATGGTTTATTGGGGACAGGCATAACATGAGTTGCTTTGACTGTCAAAACCTCCTGTGCAAATTCACTTTCTAGCAATCCGATAGTTTGGGGATCGATCGCAAATTTCAGACAAGTATCAAATTTTTCCTCTTGTTCCACACCCGTGTTGATACCTTGAATGCGATTGGCATTCTCTGAAAATGTGTACATGGACATAGGTCAACCTAAACATTACTCATATATAGCGATCAATGTGATCTTTTGTATACAGCATGAATGCTGATATCTAGGAGCATTGGTGATACAGATTAAAAACCATAAAGCTTTAGCGATCGCTAGCTTGTATAGGACTGCTATATGATGATCGCTATAGAATTAAGATGGCTTCGTTCTGTTTCGACTGGTTTAAACTCTATCAAAACTTCACAGAGTTTTTTTTGATTTGGTTGATGTTTTTGAACAATACTTAATTAGCACATTGAGAAAAAATATGGATCGCCGTAAGTTGCTTTCTTGGTTTGGTTTAGGATGGGTGGTTAGTCTTCTTCCCTCTTCGTTGGTTGGCTGTAGTGACGCACAGTCACCTACTGCATCAGTGCCTGCAACAACATCTCCTGCAACATCCCCTGCGCCAACAGCAGCAGCCTCTCCGAGTGTGGCTGCTGCCCCTGCTGGCAATTTTAAAGCGATCGGTACGGTTGCTCAACTCGACAAAGATGGTCATTTACTGTCTGACAAAATCGCAGTTGTGCGCGATCCTAAAGACTCAAATAAGGTGTTGGCTGTTAATGCTATCTGCACCCATAAGGGTTGTGACGTGAAATGGAAATCTGATAAAAAACTGTATGTTTGCCCCTGCCATGATGCTGAGTTTGCCGCTGATGGAGCAGTCCTCGAAGGACCTGCTAAAACCCCATTGCAGCGTTATGCTGCCAAGATAGACAAGGGGCAGGTATTAGTTAGTGTATAAATTAGAAGCGGTGTTTTACACCGCTTCTAATTTATATATGTTTGTTCAGCCGATCGCCATAAGATAAAAATAGCCATTGAGGACTTGGGATTGAGGTTTTAGAGTAATGAAAAAATTTCTGCTCTCATGCTTGTTTTTTGCGGGTTTGTTTTGGGTGCTTTCGACCTATCAGGGTTTGGCAGTCGAAGGTAAATACGACTCGATGGTATTGAATTTTCGCGATGACTTATCACCTGCTCAGGTCGATCGCGAACTCAAGGCGATCGCCTCGAAATATGGGATTGAGCCAAAGTTTAATAGTGCTTTTTCTAAAGGAGACCATCTTTATGTCCTTAAAGGTGATGCTAAAGTCCTTGAGCAGCTCAAGCAGTCTGACGAACTTCGCAACTTGACCGAGTATGTCGAGGCGAACTATGTATACTCGACGGATTTTTTCGGTGGCACAACTCCTAACGATCCGATGTATAAAGATCAGTGGAATCTAAAGGCGATCGATGTGGAGCAAGCTTGGCAACGAACAAAAGGTAAAGGGATTACGATCGCGGTTATCGATACGGGTGTAAGTCGTGTTGAAGATCTAAAAAATACTAATTTTGTGAAGGGGTATGATTTTGTCAACGATCGCGAGGATGCTAGTGATGACAATGGTCATGGAACTCACGTTGCAGGCACGATCGCCCAATCAACTAATAATAATTTTGGCGTAGCAGGCATCGCTTACGAAGCTAATATCATGCCGCTCAAGGTTTTGTCAGCGTCAGGTGGTGGCACGATTTCTGATATTGCTGAGGCAATTATCTTTGCGGCGGATAATGGTGCAAACGTCATCAATATGAGCCTTGGTGGTGGCGGTGAAAGTAAACTGATGCAAGAGGCGATCGACTATGCCTACAAAAAAGGTGTGACGATTGTTGCTGCCGCAGGTAATTCCAATCGCAATGCTGCTTTCTATCCTGCCCGTTATCCCAAGGTAATTGCGGTATCCGCTACCAGTGCTACTGGCGAAAAAGCTCCCTATTCTAACTACGGAGCTGGGGTCGATGTGGCTGCTCCTGGAGGAGCGATCGCTAAGGGTAAAGATGGCGATACCTCTGGTGGTATTTTACAGAATACAATCGATCCTGCAACGAAACAGTCGGTGTTTCGTGCGTTTCAGGGGACGAGCATGGCTTCGCCGCACGTTGCGGGCGTAGTCGCCCTGATCGAGGCTTCGGGTGTTAAAGATCCTGAAAAAGTGTTACAAGTTCTTAAACAATCCTCTCGCAAGGTGTCTGATGATACGCTTAACTACTATGGCGCGGGACATTTGAATGCAGCAGAAGCAGTTAAAGTTGCTTCCGCAGGTAAATTAGGCGTAAATGATTTTTTGCGATGGGCTAGGGACAATGGCTACTTGAGTCCTAGATTTTGGATTGATGGTGGCGCTGTGGCGTTGATTCCCAAATTGATAATGGTGATTGGTTCCTACTTATTAGCATGGCTGCTCAATCGCTGGTTTCCTTTCCGTTGGAATTGGTCATTTTCTAATGGAGTCTTCTTTGGTGGCGCTGGTTTATTCTTCTTACGCGGTTTCTATGTATTTGATATCACGCAACTTCCTTTTCGGATTGCAGGAAGTTCCTTGGCTGAGTTAGGTAATGCTTTTTCAAATACTAATGCGCTCAATCCAATTACGGCGAGTGTGTTATTACCACTTGGCTTACTGCTAGTTCTGCTCGGACATCCTCAATGGAAATGGTTCGCAATTGGTTCGGCAGTTGGAACTTCTGCCTGTTTGGCTACGAGTGCAGTACTTTCATCACAGATGATGTGGATTCCCGATGGAATGCCAGCGATCGCATTCCTCAGTGCTAACTCTATACTTTGCTTTGGCTGTGCCTATCTATCGATCAAATCGGAGACTGCTAGTATCTAGGATGAAGAGCGAGCGCAAAGCGTTTGCTCTTCATCTTTGGGAAAACAACAAAATTATATGAATATTCAAATTGTTGGTACGGTGGAATATATTGATATTGGTACGGGTACTTGGGCGATCGTGACTGATACTGATGAGCAGTACGAGATCTTGCAACCTGCACCCGAATCAATTTTAAAAGAAGGATTGAAGTTGCAGGTGACTGCTAAAATTCGTGACGATGTAATGTCGATGGCAATGATCGGTGATGTAATAGAAATTGAAGATTTTCAAATTTCATAGATAATAACAGTTTAATAAGTTGCTGAGAAAGATGTCCCACCAAGTTATATAGCTTCGACTACGCTCAGCTAACGTTCTACTAAATTGATTTGTATGAGGCTTAGGATGGCAAATATGAATGATCTTCAAAATCAATATTCTTCTATAGCAAAACAAGAGTTAGCTAGTACAAACCAAAACCCAATAAATGAGTTGCGGCGCGAAGCGCCGCA
>CAIJEA010000198.1 GCA_903819605.1 uncultured cyanobacterium
ATTGCGAAGTAATGACCACAGCCATAGTTGCAGCTCTATATTGTGTGGAAATTTTGAGAAAGCAAGAAAAGCTCTCTCAGAGCCACAATACATCCCAACAATGCTGAGTCGGAGTCGCTTCAATCGCAGACTGCACAGGGTTGAACCGATGCTATTGATATTGTTTGAGTGTCTGGGACAAGCATGGAAACAACTGAAAACCGAATCGGTTTACAGCATTGATAGCTTTCCGATTCCCGTCTGTGACAATATCCGCATTCCAAGGTCAAAAATCTATGACGGTAATGAGGAGTATCGGGGCTATCAAGCTAGCAAGAAACGATATTTTTACGGACTTAAAATCCATTTGATGGTCACAGCATCAAGGGAACCTGTAGAGTTTTTTCTAACTTCAGGTTCCTTTGCTGATGTTAAGGGGTTGAGGATATTTCCATTTGCTTTACCTGAAGGCAGTGTAGTTTATGCAGACAAGGCTTACAACGATTATGAAATTGAGGATTTGTTGCTTGAAGCCGAGAATATTAAGCTCTCGGCTATGCGAAAAAGCAATTCAAAACGACCTGTACTTGCCTATGTTCAGTTTCTCCCGCACCATAAACGCAAAGTAGTCGAAACCGCTGGTAGTTTGATATCCCAGCTTTTACCTAAATCTATTCATGCTGTTACTGCAAAAGGTTTTGAGCTTAAAGTCATGCTCTTTGTCCTTGCTTTTAGCGTTAATCTATGGGTAGCAACTTAGGTTAGATAACTAAATTATAAATTCCACCCCTTTATTAGCAAATGTAGTGAGATTGACTCATGCCAATGCTCCAGCAAAACACCAAATTCTTTTGTATGTATGCCTTTACACCACAACATTAAGGCATCTTCCCCTGTGGCTTCGTAGTATTTAGGTCGTCTACCAATTTCTTTAAAGCCAAAACTTTCATATAGGGCGATCGCCACATGATTAGACTCACGGACTTCGAGGGTTGCCCATTCTAAATTGCGATCGCGCGCTTTTTTAAGTAATCCCCAAACTAGAGATTTACCGAAACCTTGACCTTGATATTCAGGACGTACCGCTAAAACTGTAATATGTGCTTCCTCCATCACAGCCCAGAGGCATCCAAACCCAAGTAACTCATGATTTTCTGTAGTTAAACCTAATACGCAACTACTAGGATTATCGATTTCGCGCTGATAAGCATCTAAACTCCAAAAATCACCTAGGCACGCACAATCAATAGCCTTTAATTGCGATAAAAAGTTTTGATCAATCTCACTTAGATAGATTCGGGTCGATAGGCTCATGTGTTGTAATTATCTAAACATTCATAGGATGTACGGCATAAAGCGCCGTAACTAGCCTGATACCAACGGATTATCGATCAATGTCAGAACTCATGCCAATTGTATATCTCAGCGTGGTTAGCTTTTTTGCTTGGATTGTTAGCACTTTGGCAGGTGGTGGCAGTCCATTCATCTTAATTCCGTTAGTTAACCTCCTCATGGGATCGGCTGCCGTTCCACCCGTAATCACGATCGGCATGTTTTTTGGTAACGCCCATCGAGTTTTACTGTTTTGGCGGGATATTGACTGGGTATTGACAGCTTGGTACGCACCGGGGGCGATCGCAGGGGCAATTTTGGGAGCCTATACCTTTACCCAAATCCATCTCGATTGGTTGCAAATAGTGATTGCAATTTTCCTAATCGTGAGTGCCGTTTTATTTGAATTAGAAAAAAGCCCCGAAAAAACCGTTGCTGAGGATCAGACAAAACAGATCAAATTGGTCGATGATTCCCAAGAGTTAGAAGAGATCGAAAAACTCATTGAGATCAATCAGTTAGGTGAATTAAGCGAATTAAGCACTCTTGAAAAGTCAGAATTAATTCCCAAAGAAGTAAAACCCAAATTTCAACTTCAGGCTTGGCACATTATGCCTGCGGGATTCCTCAAGGCATATGTATCAGGTTTAGTCGGCACAACTGGCCCCGTCTTAAATCCTTTTTATCTAGGCTATGGCTTAGTCAAGGAAAAAATGCTAGCCACTAAAGCAACTCACATGACTATTATCCATGTCGTGAAAATCATCACCTACGGAGCGCTAGCAGCAATGTCTAAGGAGCAAATTGTGGCAGGATTAGCGATCGGTTTAGCCGCAATACCTGCGAATCTCATTGGCAAATACCTCCTCAGTCGCATGAGTCCCCAACAGTTTCGCCAAGTGGTTCTTGCTTTTATGGCGATCGGCGGCTCATGGATGCTGTGGCAACAAAGAAGTTTGTTTTTAAATATCCTGTAGTGAGAGATAAGTCTTGATGCGATCGCTAAAAATCAAAATATGGCGATATCAAAATATGGCGATCGCCATATCAGTCAATCTTTTACATCTGGGTTAGTATTAATTGAAGATCTTACTGAGATAGTTACATAAATAAATCGCCTCGTCTAAACCAAGAGGACTTGAAAAGATATGACAGCTACCTTAGAAACAATTAAGAATAAAGTTTGGACTGACGCAGAGTTCATGGCTTTACCTGATGATGGCGATCACTACGAAGTTATAGATGGGGAGTTGGTCAACTTGGGCAATTCAGGTATGGAGCATGGGAATATTGGTATATTCCTTGGTGGTTTAATTGAGATATTTGTAAGACAACATAAGCTCGGGGTTACTTGCGATTCTAGTACTGCTTTTAAGATGAAGGGCGGGAACAAGCGATCGCCTGATATCTCTTTTGTGAGCAAAGAGCGATTAGTAGGGTTAAAGAGATTACCTAAAGGCTTTTTTGATGGTGCGCCCGATCTAGTCGTAGAAATCATTTCACCTGGTAATACTTTTGATGAAATCCATAACAAGATTGAGGAGTACTTTGAAAGTGGAACTCGATTATTATGGGTAATTCATCCTGATGAAAGATATGTACTGATTTACCATAGTCCTCAGCCCGATCGTCTATTGCGAGGTGATGATGTTTTGGATGGAGAAGATGTGATTTTAAATTTTAAGGTTTCAGTTAGTGAGCTATTCATAACCTTAGATTTTTGAGATGCTTTATCCATAATCCCACCAATCAAATTATCAATAGCGATCGCCATTCATCAAAAAAGACAGCCCCTTGGCAGACCAATGTGAAACTGCCCGATATAGCGATGCCTTGATTCGAGTATACATCTCTAGAGCACACAAAAGTTTATTATGGCCAACCAGAATTCCCAGATGGCGAACAGGGGTAGCACTAGGGTGAAAAACTATACCCGTGGCTGCACACTGCCCCGAAAAATTATTGACAGAGCCTACCATTAAGCCCTGGGACTTCTCCCTGTTC
>CAIJEA010000199.1 GCA_903819605.1 uncultured cyanobacterium
CCGCGTGCGCCTAATTATTCACTGGGTTGGGAGTAGTTAGTTAACCAATTGGTAAGATGACTTTAAAAATAGTTCCTTGATTGACTTCACTCTCAACCATAATTTCACCACTATGGATATCGACAGCATGTTTCACGATCGCTAATCCTAATCCAGTACCAGCAATCTTACTAACATTAGATGCACGATGGTAGAGGTTGAATATCAGAGGTAGCTCATCTTTAGGAATACCTATACCTCGATCTTGAATCCAGAAAATAGCTCTAGGGCTTTTTTCGCTCTCATAGGTTAGGTTGAATTGAATGTTTACTCCATTACTAGAATATTTAACCGCATTGGATAGGAGATTGATGAGGATATAACGAACTAAATCTACATCGATAAATGCTTCTTGTCTTTCTCCATAGCAGGAAAAATTAATAGTCATTGCTTCGTCTGTTTTATTAGTTGGTAGTAGCTTGATTTCTTCTACTATATCCAAGCAGAGTTTTTCTAAATCTGTCGGGGTCGGGTTAAAATTGGATAATCCGAGTGCAAATTTACCAAAAGTTAATATATTTTCGACTAGATTAGTCATTTGTCCGACAGAATCCTTGATCCGCTTTAAGCGAATTTTTTTCTTCGCATCTGGATAGTCTTCTTCTTCCAATAAATTTGCTGAAAGCAGAATATTCGTCAGTAATGTGCGGATTTCATGAGATGCCATAGACATAAAGCGAGATTTGAGTCTATTAAGTTCTTTCTCATTATTCAAGGCTTGGGTTATTTCGCTTTTTTCTACTTCTAAAGATTCTGCCTTACGCCGATCGCTAATATCCCACATCACTAAAACGGCTCCATCAACTGAATCTAATGACTTACGAATAGGTGACGCGCTATCACCTATAGATTTCTTGATGCCATTGCGATCGATTACTGCGGTGTAATCTTTGAGGTAGGTTACTTGTCCAGTCTGTAATACAGTTGCAACTGGATTAGCTACTTTATCGCCACTATTTTCATCGATCAACTGGACAATCTCAGTTACTTCTCTGCCTAATGCTTCTATAGGAGACCATCCTGTTAACTTCGCAGCCGCAGGATTCATATAAGTAACTGTGGCAATATTATCCGTAGCAATTACCGCATCACTGGTTGATTTCAAGATTGTGGAGAGAAACTCCTCTCTTTCGGCAAGCTGTCTTTCCATATGATGTTTATATACGGCTGTTTCAATCACAACTTGTAAATCTCTCTCATCAAATGGCTTTACTAGATAGCCAAAGGGTTCAGAAATTTTTGCTCGTTCCAGAGTTGCTTCATCTGTATGAGCTGTAATATAAACTACAGGAATTTGATATTCTTGACGTAAAATCGTCGCGATCGCAATCCCATCTTGAGCCGATCCCCTCAAAATGATATCCATTAATACTAAGTCGGGTATATTTTGAGAGACACTAGCGATCGCCTCTTCCGAAGAGGTCACTGTATCTGTGACAACATATCCCAATAAAGTTAGTTCTTCTAAAATGACTCTAGCAGTGATTACCTCGTCTTCAACGACTAAAATTTTTGTTGCCGACATGGCAGCCTCATCCCTTGTTTCTATGATTAATTAAACAGATTTTATTGTAAATGAAATTTTAAATAATGTACCATGAAAATTTTCCAAGGTAACTTTTCCCTTTAGTTGATCCGTAACAAGAGAATAGACAAGTTGTAATCCCAAGTTCTTGGCATGTTTGAGATCGATCGTTTCAGTCATGCCAACTCCATTATCACAAATGATTAGGGTATAACTATTAGCCTCACCTCTAGAGAACTCAATCGTAATTTGACCAGAACGCCCCTGAGGAAAAGCATACTTATAGGCATTGGAAACTATTTCGTTAACGATCAAGCCACAATAGATTGCTGTATCGATATCGACATTAATAGGTTCAGCATTAATATTCAAAGATATCCTAGTTGAACTGGATGCATAGGAACTCCGCAGATTTCGAGTTAAACTTTGCATGTAACTAATAAAATCAATGCGGTCGATGTCCTTGGCGCGATATAACTTTTCATGAAGCAGTGACATTGCCTGAATGCGATCGCGGCTACTGTGAATTATTTCGCGGGTTTTCTGGTCTTCTACTTGTCTTGCTTGCAAGTACAGTAAACCTGAGATGATTTGCAAGTTATTTTTTACCCGATGATGAATCTCTTTTAGCAGAACAACTTCTCGCTCATATGCTGCTCTTATCTCTGCTTCTGATTGCTTTCGCCAAGTAATATCTAGAGCTACAGTACCAATACCATTGACTTCTCCATTTTGATCGTGATGTGGTTCAATCGCCAGATCGTAATAGCGCTCTTGATTATTAGTAGTTATAAACACTTCCTCTCTTAAACCCACACCACTATCAAGGACTCTTTGTTTTGCCTTGCTAATTCTTTGAGCATCTTCTGGAAGTTCTAAAAGATCGATATCTTGCTTTCCCAATACTGATTCATAACTATAACCTAGGGAGGAATTATATACCCAAGTATATCGCAATTCTCGATCTTGCATGGAAACAGTTATCGGAGAGCTTTTCAGGACTAAGCAGAATCGTTCTTCTGTAAGTTTTCGTTCACTAATTTCAATTTCCAGATCAGCA
>CAIJEA010000200.1 GCA_903819605.1 uncultured cyanobacterium
CCCCCCAACTCTCTTTTGGGTTTAGAGAATGTCATCGAGCTATGAACGAAACTATTGGGTTATTTTGTCTGATAAAACGACATTGCTCCCACGATGGGAATAGCCGATGGACAACTGTCTGTCTTATACCAAACGCGCTTACCTGATGTTAAACCTTCACTAGCAGGACTTTCGGCAACCGTACAGTTTCTTTCAGTGTCGTGAATTGTAAAGGCAGCCATATTTTCAGGTAGGCTTTGGCTAGCCACATCTATATATCGATCGCGGTAGATTCCTTGACTGATATTACGATTATAGAGAGTAGCCGCAGTTCCAACTTTGAGACTGTACTTGTCAATCATCCAATTAGGAACATAGTAATTGTGGGATTCTCCCGTTGTATTTTTGAAGGTAATAATGTTGCCAGAAATCTTGTCTACTACTTGAGAAGAAGTGCTATCTAGATATTCGCTAGCAGTTTGAGCCTTGACGGATGTGACAGATGTGGTTGAAGCGATCGCGATCGAAAACGCCGTAAATAAGCAGCTTAGGATAAGTTTTTGCATAGTCGGAAATCTCCAAAAATTAGGATTAAAGCCAGAATTAAGAAGCTAATTGTCTTAATTCTTTTACGATTACCGAACTACGATTAATCTGATGAGTGACTTGCTTGACTACCGCACAAAACTTATCTATTGCTACAGCAATCCAAGTTTTACTAAAACCAAATATAAAAGGCGGCGCTTCGCGCCGCCTTTTATATTTGGTTTTAGATTTTTCGAGCAAGATTTGTTAAGTAAAGCGATCGCGAATTTGTTCACATCTATTCATCTCTATTCATACTTATAGATATCTGTATAATTAAGTTGCGTAGATCCATCAGACAAGCAAGGAACCCATAAGACTATGGCATCTGATATTCAAGGAAGCAAAAATGTTGCGATCGCATTTGGTTTGATTGCGGCGGGACTATTGGCATTAGGAGTTCATCAAGACAATCGATGGATGATTGGAGGTAGCCTTGGATTGGGGGCATTTACGGGGTTATCTTGGAGCGTAATCCTTGATGATGAAAAAGAGCAAATACGGAGACTGCATGAAGATCTAGATCTAGCGCGTTTAGAAGAAAAACCCTTTAGTGCCAAATTCTTTGCAGGAATGTCCAATATTGACATCGAAACGGCTGAAAAGTTTCTCAATAGAGAAGTTGCTGCTAATGGTATTAACAGTAAAGATGTAGATATGGAAGATGGCACAGTGGTATATATCTTTCCCATCTCTGAAAATCGAAGAGCTGAATTGGAGACATTGAAAGCCAAGAGAGAAGAGGAGGCTGAAATTCGGCGACAAGCAGCAGCTAGACAAAAGCGAAAGGAAGAATTAAAAACACTTAATCTATCAGAACTAGATCGCGAACACTTAGACAAACTCAGTGAAGAGGAACGTCAGCTTGTACTAGAGGCGAAAGCTGAACAAGATACTGAAAAGGCTGTTTCTAATACTGTAACTACTGTAGCTGTTGGTACTGCGGCTGTTGGTTTAGCTGTCTTGTCCATGTTTCTCGGGGGAGATTGAGAATATAGCTATAGCCAGTTATGTTAAGACAAAAGCAAAACCCAAAAGAGAGTTTCGGCTTGCGATTGAAAGAGATTTAGCTAAATATTTGGCTGTTAGGATAAAAGCAAAAACCAGAAGAGAGTTGCGTCGCGTCGCGTCGCAACTCTCTTCTGGTTTTTGCTATATCTGGAGAACACTAACAAAGTAAGCAATCTAATTTCAAAATTAATGGCTGATGTTGCTGAAATCACATAAATTAGAATTATTAGAATTAATGGTAAGAGCAAAATTCTAGATTTTACTAATTGGGTAAGCACCACATCTTGTTTACTATTTAAATATATATTTTGCAAATTTAATTTTTAGGTTTAATTTCAGGTTTAACAAATGGTAATCACAAACTTCTTGTATCGGTTATGGTGCTTACTCCCAGAATATTTTAGTAAGCATTCTAAATCTAGCCTACGTGGTATTAAGAGACTATGTTTTGGGGCGATCGCCCTATTGATTAGCTTGCACTTATTGACAACAACAGCTTGGGCTTTGCAGGTCTCGGATATTCCTAATCTAGCGGAGATCAAAACCCTTACAGATCAGACTTGGGTGATTGATGATTCGGACGTGCTGAGTGCTTTTACTAAAAGTACGATCGCCAGTAAAGCTGAAAAACTCGCCCAATTAACTGGTACTGAAGTTCATGTTGTGGCAATTCAGCGTATCGATCTAGGACAGCCTACGGCAGAATTTGCAGCAGAGTTATTTGATAAATGGTTTCCCACAGAGGCAGAGAAGTCAAATCAAGTCTTGCTATTGTTAGCGACGGAAGATCACCGTACAGCGATTCAAACTGGTTCTAAGGTAAAAGAACTTTTGCCAGATAGCATTGCGACTAGTATTGCGGATGAGACAATGCTCTATCCTGCTCGTAAGGCTAACTATAACCAAGCCGTAAATGAGGGGATGGCTCGTTTAGAATCAGTACTAAAGGGCAATCCAGACCCAGGTGCACCTCTGTTGGTAGTAGAAGAAACTGAAACGAGTAATTATGCTACTAAAGAAGAAACTGAGGCTAGTTCTTCTACTCTGGTTGTCGTAATTTTACTGATCTTGGCAACTTTGTTACCGATGGCTACCTATTACTGGTTGCAGAGTCAGCCTTAATCTAAAAATAAGAAGGGACGCAAAGCGTCCCTTCTTATTTTTATTCATCATCAAAGTTCATGTCTTGTGCCAAATTTGGTGGGGCAACAGCGCGAGTTACCCTTACTTTGTGGCTTTCGCGTTGAGTTTGCGCTTCGATCGCGATCGCCTCAAAGGCAACATCAATGCTACTGAGGGGGATAGAAATACTCGTGCGGGTTTCGATCAACTCGGTGTTGGGAACGATACTAAAGTCCAATAACCAACGCGGCCCATCAATAATAGTACGAGTTTGCAAATCCTTGATCCAGAACTTTACAAAAAATTTGGGGGCGATCGCGGGTAAGCGGACAGTTACCATCATTGGCGTACCTGAAATAATCTCCCCTGCGGGAACAAGAATCTCAGGAATAGGAATTGGCTCTTGGTCAGATAAAGATTGCGGTGATGAGTCCTGAATATTGCGGATGGTTTGAGCTGTTTCTGAAAGTGTAGAAGCGGCTGAATTGCTGTTGGAAACAGTGCGAATAGGAAATGTATTGGGGTCGATGGTTTCTTCCCAAACATATTCATTCAACATTAGATCTGGTTCAGGTGCTAGTAAGCGATCGAGTTCAAGATCGAGTTCAAGGTCGAGTTCCGCAAGGCTAGTTTCTTCGGCGATCGTGCGTGGTGGCTGATCTGGATGATCTAGATCCACTGATGTACTCGACAAGGATTGGTTGGATATTAGAGGAGTGGTGGGTGGAAAGTTATCAAGTAATTGCTCCTCATTGCGCTGAGCGATCTTTTGGGCAGCGATCGCCTCAGCCGATAGGGTTTGTAACTTGTTAAGAAAACGATTGCCTCGGTTGCGGGAGTCATTACGAGAATTAGATGATTTGCTGCTTATTGGTAGAGTTTCAAGACTTGGCTGCTCTAGGAGATTTTCGTAATTTTGAGGTAGTTCTTCTTCAAAACTGTAGAGTAATTCTGGTTCTTCTTCACGATCTGGGGACTCTTGATCGATAGTGTTTTGATCTGAAAAATCAGTTAGGGCAAATTCTAACTCCATTTTCTGAAGTTCTTCTTCTACCTGTGGAAAACTCTGAGAATTATTCTCTATCGCTTCCGAATTTGCAAAATTAGTAACCTGATTAGTGAGAGATGGCAAAGGCGGTAATGATAGAGGATTGTCAGGACGAAGTTGCTCTTTTGGTGTTGTGTGAGCAACTTTGGGCTTATTAGAAGGCAAAGGAGGTAGACTAAGCGTATTGGCTGGTTTTGGTTTTGGAGATATATTTTCGGTCTGCTGTGAAACCTGTGGAAAACTTTCTGGATTCTGTGGATAACTAGAAGTATTAATAGATGGTTCTACGATTTGAGAAGATTGAGAACTATTTTGAGAAATATAGTTCTCAGCTTCCTTGATCATTTCAGGTAGAACCCGTGATGCAGGGTAGGAGACAGCGATCGCCTGTTGGGTGACGAATATATCTTCATACTGTTGAAAGTCTTGCTTGGGATGGATTTGCACTTCGCCAATCAAAACTTGGATTTCTGATGGTGGTGGTACGCTGACTTGATAAGTAAATGGAATTGCGCCAGTTGAAGTATTGCGATCGCTTAAATTAGCGATCGTATAGCGCTGATTCACAATTACATCAAGGGTTTGAGGATCTTTAAGTCTGACTTCTATTTCTCCATTCGTATAAGCTTCTCCCGTGAGAATGAAGCTATTATTCTCATTAATAATATATTGAGGCTGATGTAAACGTAGTAATATTCTTGGCTGTAGGGGGGCATCACTTTGGATTGCCAGATCGTCAATAATTGAGCCATCCGTATTCACCTGTGTTAGATCGTGGCGATCGCTCGTAATTTCGCTTTCTACATCAAAATTTGATGCTTCATTTCCCTCACTAGTTTCGTCATTTTCGTCATTAAACAAAGAAAATTCATCAAACATTGACTCGACAAGTTCTGTCGATCTTTGCTCAGCAATTTCTAGAATCGGCGAACTGTAGCTGAGGGGAGTTGGCTCAGTCTGAGCTATTCCCAGTGCATTGGTATGAAGCTCTGACGGAATTTCTGTAGGTGTTTCTAAATCCTCTTCAGAATCGTTATATTGCCACTCTGAGCCAAAGTCAGACGATATCTGAATTGCATCAAACTTAACTGTTCTTTTCCATGGAGCGACTTCGTTATTATTACCAGCTTCAGCCGCGCAGCAGTCAATCTGCCATAGTCCAGGCACAAAATTGGTATAGGGCATCACGATCAGCAACCCGTCGTGGCTGATCCGTTTGACTATTTTTTGTTGAAGGGGTTGGTGTCGCACATCTGCGAGGGGACGATAGGCGATCGCAATACCAACTAGCACGTTCGCCAAATCAGAGCGTGCAGCGAGTCTGTACTGCCCCTCCAAAATCTCAACAGTGGGAGATTCTAAGGGCAACCAGGACTTGTCACCTTTTCGTTGTAACAAAAACTCCCAGTTTTCCATAGCGATCGCGGGTTAAGTGTGCTTAGTTATGGCAAATACTAACCCATCTGGGCTTGTATAGCAATTATAGCTGTCGCTACTTTCGTTGAGACAAAGAAAAAAATAAAAATGGAGGGTATTGCTTTGCAATACCCTCCATTTTTGTAAAGTAAAAGCGTTACGAATCGCCGCTTTTACTTTATGTGATTAAATGGAAAGCCCTAATTTAAGTCCTAGTAAGGCATGGGCAACTAATAGCACCACGATCGCGCTGCCCAGATAAGCATGGGCATTACGAAGAATTGGTTGGTTACCACCAAACCCAGTCAGTGAAATTGTGCCATTGATCGCTAATAAGGTCAGTACGACTGAACCTGTGATGAAATGAGGACTATCAAGGAGTGGCTTACCTTGCATGACAAGGGATAGCAGTCCGCCCGTGTAACCTGCGGCTAAGAATGTGGTCATTAGCGGTGCAACTTTGCGGTGATCGGCTTTATTTTTGATGGCAACTTCTGTATCAGTGACAGTACGACCGCGCCATCCAGAAATTGCTACAAACGATCCCATCGCAAAAATGACGATCGCCATGAAAAATGGATGACCCCAATGGGTGACTGGTGCAGGAATATTTAGGGATTTGAATTGTTCGGAAATTGGCTGGAGTGACTCAGCAAGTTTTGAGGCGAATTCAGTCATAGATTTGGAAGAGCTTGATTCAGATTTTTAGTTTTGCCGAGGCACTTAACTGTAAGAAAGCTTTACAATTTTTAATAATTGTAGCGGTTCATTGCTGTATCGTCCGATGCACGATTGATAAATATGCTTGCTGTTTAGCAGTACCCAAACCCAGAAGAGAGTTGGGGGGGGG
>CAIJEA010000201.1 GCA_903819605.1 uncultured cyanobacterium
GGGACATCGAACATAGGAAACAATCTGTCCCCAAGGTTTAGCTTTCGGGGCTGCTATTTCGATCGCCCCTGCGGCGATCGCCTTTTGATGAGCAGATTCAATTTCATCGGTTATCAGGGCAATTTCCATGCCTAAAGGTTTATTCGAGGAATCTGCGGCAACATAACCATGAGGAAGATTGGTTTCTCCCAAGGAATGGGCGGCAAAAGATAATGTCGTTTCACCAGTATTGAGTTCGCCGTAGGTTCCCGAATCATCTATAAACTTCTTACGAAGTCCGAAGGCATTTTCAAAAAAAGCGATCGAACTGGGCACATCTGAAACATAAACGATCGTGTATCCAAATTGCATTTACTCCTCCTGCGGTTAAGTGGTCTGCGATCGCTGCGTCACATCTAGGGCGATCGCTTTCACAGATTCGGGATAGCGCTCGGCTAAATCTGCTAATTGTTCGGGTTTGCGAGCCTTAGCAATCAGGCGATCGCCACTTCCCAAAACTGCCTCAGCAAGCGATCGACCAAATCCAGTAGAACTACCCGTAATCAACCAAACTTTTGTGTCTTGTTCGCTCCTAGTAAATCTCCTGAGATTACTAGGATAATAGCATCGCTGTTAATCGATCGGGATCGGCCGCAAATGGAGAATGTCCAGTCTCAATTTCTAATACGCGATCGCAGGGCAGTGCGGTAAACATCTGTTTCTGTAAACTTGGTGAGATCACGCGATCGTTTAAGGTGGTGATATAGGTGCGTGGAATGCGACCAAAATTTTCAGCCGTTAAGCTCACTGGCGTTACCTGAGGGGCAATCAAGTCGGGACGCAGCCGAGCTTCTGCTTCGGCAATAACTTCCTCTGGACAATCATGGAGAAAAACCTCCCTTATCGCTTCGGTGCGGATGCCGAGTAGTCCATTTTCGGGATCGGGTAGCAGATAAGGTGCGATTTTTGAGTCTGAGTCTGAGGAGGAAACTTGAAACAACGATTCGCCATTTTGCAGAAGATAGGCGGCGACATAGACAAGACGCTCTATTCTATCTAGATAGGCTTCAGCGGTTTGAGAAATCACCATACCGCCCATGCTATGCCCGACGAGAATTACAGGTTCAGACTGAGCCAATAACTCCTGTCCCACACGAGCGACTAGCGTTTCCATCTTAATCTCGCTTGCAGGTGTATTGTCGTCACCATGTCCAGGTAGATCGATCGCAATTACGGAATGTCCTGCTGCTTCGAGCAATGATTTCGTAGAATTCCAACACCATGCTCCAAACCAAGCGCCATGAATTAGAACGTAAGTACTCATAGATTTTTCCTTAAGATTAATAATTTGTTTGGACTTGAAATCATGCTTGATGAGTTAGGGAATCAAGCAAATTTTACCTAGCGACCCAGACTTTTCAACGGCATGATGCGCCTTTGCTGCCTCTGCAAGCGGAAATTCGCGATCGACGATCGGACGCAATGCCCCATTTTCTACGCTTCGATAGAGAGAATCATGAATCGCTTCATTTTCCTGTGATTCGAGTAGAGAAAGTCTCACGCCAATGATACTAATGCCAAGTCCAATTATTGCCACTGGATCGACTTCCACACTTTTGCCACCACCGATAACAATGATTCGTCCCGCAGGATTTATCAACTTGATATCTTTCGTGAGATTGTTACTTGCTGCCATTTCCAGAACGATATCGACACCTTTGAATGTGTCTTGGATTTGCTTGAGATAATCAGGATCGCGATGATTGAACACATATTGTGCCCCCAATCCTTTAATCAACTCCATTCTTTCCGCCGATCCCGCAGTGCCAATTACGGTCAACCCAGCCTCTAGGGCAAGTTGCACAGCCGCACCACCAACACTTCCACTTGCTCCATGTACCAATACCACATCGCTAGCAGTAGCTTTAGCAAGTGTAAATAAAGAGTAATAAGCGGTACGACAGGCAATATTGACGCAGGTTCCTTCGGCAAATGAAAGGCTTGGATGCAAAGGATAAACCTGCGATTCGTGGCTGATTACAAGTTCGGCATAGGAACCAGCAAGAGGTTGCGCGTAGACGCGATCGCCGACCTTTACTTTGGTGACTCCAATTCCTAGCTGTTCGACAATACCCGCCGCATCATTACCAGGAGTCCAAGGCAATATTGGGGAATAATCTCCAATCTTCACGCCTGCTCTAAGATAGGTATCGAGAGGATTTGCTCCAGCCGCTTTAACTCGAATCAGGACTTGTTCTGCTCCCACTATCGGATCGGAAACTTCTTCTAGTTGCATGACTTCTGGAGCGCCAAATTCATGAATCCTAATTGCTTTCATCGTTTCTTGATCTACCTAAAATTTATTTGGGAATTACTGATAAATCACTTCAATTTCAAAGGCTTCAGGCGCTTGTTGATGAAGCTTAAGATAGGATTGCGCGATCGCATCGGGATCGAAATGCGTTCCAACTTCCACCGTGCCGCAAATTGTCACAGTTCCCACATGAATGCCAAAATCTTTTAGTTCCTGAGCCAGACAAAAAGCTAGACTTCGCAGTCCAGACTTCCCGATCGCTAAAGAGACTAAATCTGAGAATGGATATAGTGCTAATCCTCCTCCTGTAAACAGAATCGTACCTTTACCGTGCGCTTTCATTGCTGGGATGACTTGCTGTGTGGCGACCAATGCACCGACGACATTGACGTTAAAATCGCCAACTAATCGCTTGCTTGCGAGTTCGCTAGGCTTAGTCATTGCCATCACCGCCGCATTGTAAATCAACACTTCAGGATCCGCTAATTGGCTGCGAATATCGGCAAAGGCTTGAATTAAAGCATCTTCATTCCCTGCGTCTGCCGCAAAAGTATGGACTGTATAGCCCAATTGACGCAATTCTTGGGCATTAGCTTCTAATTTTTCAAGATTGCGAGCGATTAATGCTAAGCTGTAGCCCTCCTTCGCGAAAGCTCTGGCTACGCCCATGCTGATACCTGCTCCAAATCCAGCGATCGCGCATATAGGGTTGCTCATTTTTTAATCGTTATTTTTACCCATAATTGGGATATACATTATTCTTAATAAGCAATAACATCAACGGTTATTAGTTACCAAATAGATACTAAGGGACGCGCAGTAAAATAAAGAACCAGATTTTTTGTGGAGCGGCTTTGCCGCTCCACAAAAAATCTGGTTCTTTATTA
>CAIJEA010000202.1 GCA_903819605.1 uncultured cyanobacterium
ATTAAGATATAAAACCCAAAAGTAAGAGGCGGTATAGAAGACCTAATCACACTTTTGGGGTTTAATTTTTTCTAAACGTCATCGTAAAAGCGATATAGCAGTAGCCAGTGATGTTAGGACAAAAGCAAAACCCAGAAGAGAGTCGCAGCGCGAAGCACTGCAACTCTCTTCTGGGTTTTATATCTTAACTTACTTGGCTATAGCAACAAGGTATGAAATCTTAAATCACGATTTCTTAAATTTTTCAATCAGCATTACCTTTTTCTCAAAAAAACCTGCAAAAATATGTTTTCTTAACTATAGTCAAGATACAGAGGTTAAAAAGTGAAGAAAATTTTGCTTTTCTTTAGTGAACTCAATAACAGTGACCTTGACTGGTTTGTCCAGAAAGGCAAGAAGGAGACAATTCCACCCGATCGCACATTAATCCGAGAAGGTCAGGTCAGTGAAGCTCTCTACATTGTTGTGAGTGGTTCATTTAGCGTTGCTATTGAGTCTCAGGAACGCAAGGAACTTGCGAGGATTGCTGAGGGAGAAATTGTTGGTGAAGTATCATTTATCGATACTCGACCTCCTCTTGCTAGTGTTAGGTCGCTAGAAGAGTGCATTGTCCTATCAATACCCAGAGTCCAGCTTTTAGCCAAATTGCAACAAGATACTAACTTTTCTTCACGATTTTATCGGGCTATTTGTCTCTGCCTTTCCGATCGCCTACGCGGTACAGTTAGCCGTCTTGGCTATGGCTATGATTTTGACGATCTAGAGTCACACCTTGGCGGATTTGGGCAATCAATGATCAGCAATTTAGAACTAGCTGAGGCAAAGTTTAATTGGCTAATCAAGAATGTACGTAGCTCCTAGAATTATTAAATAGGATTAAACAAATAAATTTCTATTTGTTGATAACCCTATTTAATTGATAATTTAATTGATAAAAAAGCTAGGTTTAGAAGCCCTGAAAAATAACAATGCCAATAATTGCTTCAATAATTGATGCAACTACTAAACCAGTCCAGAATCGACCAGCAGTCCGATCAAAACCTAGGGCATTATCTTCACGGCTGGCTGTAAAAAATAACGACCATGCTTGAGTTTCACTTAAGCGAGCAAACTGGTTAAAGTCATCACGGAAGGCAATCGGCGTAAAAAGATTTTTACCGCTAAAATCAAATTTGGTTTCCATTGTTTCCCCTTGCAATAAGAAATTGCTTTACATTTGTTGTTAATATCTTAACAATTGTTTACATTAAAGGGCAATACCTCTGAAGTGAGGTCTAGTTATTAGTAAAAAGGTAGAGGAAGTGCATTGCACTTCCTCTACCTTTTTACTAATAACTAGAAACTGAAAATATTTCTGGTTTACTTCTGGCTTAATTTGCTTCAACACGCATCAAGACTTGACCATATTCAACTGGTTGAGTATTTTCTACTAAAATCTCCACGATTTTGCCAGTAGACTCAGATTCGATCTCATTCATCAGCTTCATTGCCTCGATTATGCAAACAGTGCTGCCTTTCTTGACGGAGTCACCAATTTCTACAAATGGCGATTCATCGGGACCTGGAGATCGATAAAAAGTCCCAACCATAGGCGATGTAATATCAATTAACTTTTTGGTAGGCAGCGAATCGGCAATCGTCGCTGTGTGGGTTATAGTATTGCTCGCAGTATTATCGATCGCCGTTACAGCAGGTGTTGATACTACATTAGGCTGAGCCTGTATCACATTAGTAACAACTCTATTTTCGCTTTTACGGATACTCAGACGCAAATCGCCTGATTCTAGAGTCAGTTCGGTAATATCCGTCTTGTTTAGAATCGTGACTAGTTCACGTAATTGCTCTAAGCTAAATTCCACCTAATTTTCACGCCCCAAATACGTGTCTTCGCGAGTATCAATTTTGACGCGATCGCCAATATTCACAAATAAAGGAACCATGATCGATGCACCAGTTTCTACCTTGGCAGTTTTACTACCACCCGTAGCGGTATCACCTTTTAGTCCTGGGTCAGTCTCAATGACTTCTAGGACAACGGTGTTTGGTAATTCTACTTCAATAATTTTTTCACCCCACCGCACAACATTAACTTCCATGCCTTCTTTGATGTACTTGACGCGAGCACCAATCTGGGCAGTAGTTAAAGTAGCTTCATCAAAGCTCTGCATATCCATAAAGATATAATCATCACCTTCTTTATAGGTATGTTGCATTGAGCTTTTTTCTAACACCGCTTGCGGCAGCGTTTCGCCAGCCCTAAAAGTTTTTTCTAGAGTCTTACCTGTCATGGCGCTTTTTAGAGTGGTGCGTACAAATGCCGAACCTTTACCTGGCTTTACGTGTAAAAATTCAACTACACGCCAGACTTCACCATCAAGTTCAATTGTTACGCCGGGTCGAAAATCGTTACTAGAGATCATTGCAGATTGAATAATAGCCGATGACCATTTTAACTTAGATATGTAACATTTAAGACAAAGAAATCTAAGATTGCAAAAAGGAGGAGAATAACCCTATTTGCTCTTCCTACTTTTTTAGCAATTGCTATAGAATTGAGTTTTTAAGGGAGCGATCGCCTCATGTCAGTAAAAAAGCAGTTTGGAAGTTTTGACGAGTTGTTGGAAAGTTCAGAATTGCCTGTCCTCGTAGACTTTTATGCACCTTGGTGTGGACCTTGTCAGCTTATGACTGGGATTCTCGACAAGGTTAGCGAGACGATGAAGGACAAAGTTCAGATTGTGAAGATCAATACTGATAATTATCCCGATCTCGCCTCTCAATATAAGGTTTACGCTTTACCAACTTTAGTTTTATTTAAAGATGGCTCTCCAGTCGATCGCGTTGAAGGAGTAATTCAAGCCGATCAGTTATGCGATCGCCTTGCCGTTCATGCTTAATCATCAAACTTAAACAAAAAGAAGCACCCTTATGGATGCTTCTTTTTGTTTAGGCAAGACAATCGGTAAGCTGTGCTAATAGTTCCTCACGGTGTAAGTTCCGCCCAATGATTACTAGCTGATTATTCAAAGATTTACCGCGATCGTCAGTTTTAAGTTCGTAGCGTTTGCCACTGAGCTGAAAGACATAGCAATTGTCGATATTAGCAAAACGCAAAATACCTTTGGCTCTGAACACATCAATTGGCAATTTCTTGTCAAGAAAGTTTTGGAATTTCTCAAGATCAAAAGCGCGATCGCTTTGAAAAGAAATTGATATAAAGCCATCATTTTCTAAATGCTCCGAATGATGATGGTGATCGTGCTGGCATTCAGGATCGTGGCAATGATCGTGATCGTGGTGGTTATGTTCATGATCGTGGTTGTGGTGATCGTGCTTATCAACTTTCTCTGTAGGGGCGATCGCTGATTGATCGATCTGAACATCAAGGATTAAGGGCAAGGGAACAACACCCAAATGAGAGCGTAAAATTCTCGCCTTAGTCTTGGTTGTGTTAATAAAAGTTTCTAGTTCTTGGAGCTTTTCTTCTTTAACTAGATCGGTTTTATTGAGAATAATAATATCGCCGTACATGATTTGGGCGTAGGCAGCATCACTATTAAAATGTTCTGAGGTAAACGCTTCAGAATCAACTACCGTCAAAATCGAATCAAGTCGAGTTAAGTGCTGTAGCTCCGTACCTAAAAACGTCAAGGCGATTGGTAGGGGATCGGCAACACCTGTAGTCTCGACAATCATGTAATCAATGCGATCGCCTCTTTCAAGCACATTGTAAACAGCTTCAACTAAACCATCGTTTATTGTGCAGCAGATGCAGCCATTGCTCAGTTCCATCATATTTTCATCGACAGCGACCAGCAATTGGCTATCAATATTGATATCGCCAAATTCATTCACTAAAACCGCAACTTTTAAATCTTGCTGATTTTGCAAAATGTGATTTAGTAAAGTAGTCTTACCACTGCCTAAAAAACCCGTGATAATCGTAACTGGCATCCCACGTTTGGGTACATCTACATCGATAATGCTTTGGGCCAGATTTTGTTTTGGTTCTTCTGTAACACTGCGATCAGAAGTAAGCATGGACTTTATGCAAGAATAAATTTGATAATCATTCTAACAGTTGCGATCGCGCCATGCGGATCATCATGTCAGTTCCCGAATCTAGCATTGACTTTAGCCTCGAAGATGCTCTAGCCGCTCTAGAAGTCCGCCTAGATGTAGAAGAGACGATCAACACGAAGCCATTAACTCAAGCTTTAGAGAAATGTCTATTATTTACCAAAGCCAATAATCTGACGGATCTGGCTAAATTGATAAAACAAGAGCTAGATGGCTATAGCGGTCAACCACCTAGCGATCGGGTTGTTCAACTGACTTATTTCGATAATGGTGGACAACTGATCGATGGTTTAAATCAATACAGTAACTATCCTTTAGCGACAGGAGTTCGCAAATTAGAGCTTCATATTAAAAACGGATTAACATTGATGCTACCAAAACAAATTTTGACTTTTTTGTCGCAAGTTGCGGGGCGTGAGGTCGATAGTGGGCATGTTTCTCCGCTAGAAATTAGCAAGCTTTTAGAAAGTATTCGTGACAACTTGATCCAAAAGCTAAAATCTAATATCTAATTGATATTACGAGGTACGCTGAGATTGAGGCTTGGTCTCCAAGCCCCTACTATACAAATATGTAGGGATTTGGTCTCCAAATCCTCTTTTAAGATGACATGGCAACATTATGACGATCTTTATTCTACGTAACATCAGTACCTGAGTATGCTGAGGTACAGCTATAGCAGTAGCCAGTTAAGACTATAAAGCTGTCACAGACTATTATATTAATTCTTCTTTTTGCAGAATAAAAAAAACTATTAAAAAATAATATTCTTTATTCTAACTATTAAGTTATTTGACAAATTGTATCTATCAATTAGTCAAATAACCTAAATCCATTGTAATTTCAAAGCTGGCATTAAACGTTGTAAATTTTTTAAAGATTTCCCTTGCCATGGTATGGTTTCAGAACCCTGAACGGTAATATTAACTGTTTCCTTTTGCCGAACTTTAATTACGAACTTTGATAAAACATTAATCCCAGAACTATTTAAAAACTCTAACTGGCAAAGATTTAAAACAATGTTTTTAGAACCTTGTTCAATTGCATAGTCTAAAATCTTCACAATTGGAGCGTATTCTTCAGTTCCTGCTAAGCGCAAAGAGCCTTGGCAATGGATAATTTTATCTTCTGAGTTGTACCAGACATGATAATCATCTCCCTTAACTTCCATTCTTTATTGACTCCTAATAAACGTTTGATCCATTTTTTACTAAGGATTTGACTAGAGTGGCAACTGTACCATTGTAGTCACTATTGTTACATGGGGATTATTTTGAGCTTGATCAAACTTCCATCCTAAGATGGCTTCATAGTCCATTAACATTGTCAAATAGCCAAGCCCAGAATTTTCAATTTCATCGCTGATCGCACTTTTTTCTACTTGACTGATATACATTTCACTAGGTTCGTTAGTAGTGATTTCTTGCAAGTAAGACTGAAAGTTAGCGATCGCAAGTTGATTCACACTATTCTTTGATACAAATGTTAGGCGATCGCTAAACAAATGTACCTCTAGGTTAATCGGCTGCCCTGCATTTTCATCACTATATTTCATAGAGTTTTCCAGCAGTTCATTAGCAATAAAACTAACCGCAGCTCGAATTTCATCTTGCTTACTTATGTCAGCGCTTGTATCACCTGGGAAAAAGTTTCGGACATAATCTCCAAGGAAATCTGCTGAAAGTCCATTTGTCCTCCAGCGAAGTTGAATTGGTAATGATGAAGGTGAAAATCCCAAAACTAAAAATTCGCTTCTATCTGCAAAATCTTCTGTAAACTCTCCGAAAACTTGCGCCATGTTAACGCCATTCTAAGTATTGATAATTGTTTGCGTTGCTAAAGAGTTTGCAATACTGCACAAACTTATCACAAATCTATGCTTTCTTTTACTATGTTTAGGGATGCAACGCAACCTGCTATAAGAAGTAAGAGAGTCCGCACACTCATTTTATAAAGTAGTACTGGAATAATATCTATGTCCACAAATCTTGAAGACTCGCCTGAGTATAAAGAGGAAGAGCTATGGTTTATTTGTAAACGTGATACAGGTATTTGTGAAATCATCAAAAGTAGCAACAAAGAAGAAATCACTAATTCAGTTGAGGCTTGGGGGGCGTTTAGCTCTCAAGGTGAAGCGATCGCCAAAAGAGTTGGTCTAATTCGCGCAGGGAAATGTCAGCCGCTTTAGCATGTGCAACAAAAGCTTGTATAGCTACATAAAGAGCGCCGCTTGGCAACGCTCTTTATGCTCTGGGTTTTATGTCTTCCCCCCAGAAGAGAGTGGCGGAGCTTTGCTCCGCCACTCTCTTCTGGGGTTTGATTTTATCCAAGCATAGTTGGCTAATGCTATATATCAGCATCAAGTAGCCATGAGGCGCTACTATAATACGGGATTACTCTTTTGGGAATTTTTACGTCATGATATCCGTTTCCGCTCGATTTGAAGAACTGCGAGCTAGAGGGCAAGCAGCCCTGATTCCTTTCATTACTGCTGGCGATCCCAACCTAGAGACGACAGCAAAAGCTTTGCGGGTCTTAGATCAAAACGGTGCGGATATAATTGAGCTAGGAGTACCCTACTCTGACCCATTGGCAGATGGTCCCGTAATTCAGGCGGCAGCGACAAGAGCTTTACAAAATGGTACTACGTTAGAAAAAGTTTTAGACGTGGTTAGGGGCGTTGCACCTGAGCTAAGATCGCCAATTATTTTATTTACCTATTACAATCCAATCTTAAATATTGGGGTAGAGAATTTTTTACAAAAAATCTACGCTGCTGGTGTACGCGGACTAGTAGTTCCCGATTTGCCTCTCGAAGAATCCCATGTTTTGCTTGAGCCTGCTCAAAAAGCTGGTATTGAGGTCATTTTGTTGATTGCACCGACTAGCCCACCCGATCGCGTTGCGGCGATCGCTGCTAAGTCGCAGGGTTTTATCTATGTGGTCAGTGCCACTGGCGTAACAGGTGTGCGGACTGAAGTGGCTAAGGGTGTAAAAACAATGATTGAACAACTGCGAGTCATCACTGATAAACCGATTGCAGTTGGTTTTGGTATATCTCAGCCCGAACATGCCAAGCAGGTAATTGATTGGAACGCTGACGGCGCGATTGTCGGTAGTGCCATGGTCAGAAAGCTAGCCGAGCCAGATGGTGGACTGCACGCGATCGGTGAGCTTTGCAAAACTCTCAAACAATCTATTCGTAGGGACTAGAACTTAGGAATTAAGGCTCATGAATATTTTGATTGGTGTGGGTATTGCGATCGCGGTTTTTGGTGGATTAGTTTTGCTGCTGTGGCTGCTATTTGAGTGGCAGTACAAAACCAGACAAGGCAATTTACTTGAATTTGATAGCGGCATTTGGCAATTTCTCACCTACGATCCCGATCACTATCGTTTGGAACTGATCCTCACCGCTACTAACAAAACTCGTAATCTTGACATTTTCCTAGTAGAAGTCAATCCTGTCATATCCTTGCTATCTAGCGACAGCCTTGAAGGAATTAATTGCCAAACTCAGTTGCGATCGCGCCATGCAAACTCTTCAAGTCGCAACGATAACTATTGGGAATCCTATATTGTTACGCCAAATCACAGCACTGGAGTGGAAATTCAAATCGACCTCAGTGGTAAAAATCTTGAAGAATTAAGAACTGCTTGGGTTCGCGTTCACTACACAATCTACGGGCCAGCAGGACGCGAAGAAAAAATCAAACATTGTATTATTCCCTTACAATTTCCCGACGCTAATCAAAGAGAACGTTGGCGACCAACCCCTGATGCAGATGTATTACCTATCCGAACCCATATCTTGTCCGCAGGAGACAACCCTGTAGAAGTAATGCAACGGTATGTGGTGAGCCATGCTCAAGCAGGTGACATTGTGACGATCGCGGAAACTCCCATCGCCATCATGCAGGGCAATTTCTATCATCCTAGCGACATCAAACCTAAGTGGTTAGCCAAGCGTTTGTGCTACTACTTCAAAAGTACTTCTAGTCTTGCTACAGCCTGTGGTCTACAATCTTTGATTAATGAGTCAGGCGCTTGGCGCGTAGCTTTTGCCTTTATTGTCGGTGCACTTGCCAAAGCATTTCTCCGTAAGCCAGGGGTTTTTTATATGCTCGCGGGAGAACAAGCAAGGTTGATTGATGATGTCACAGGAACTTTGCCTCCCTACGATCAATTCATCGTCCTTGGTCCCAAAAATCCCCAAGCTATTGTCGATGAGATTAAGGAAGGCACAGGACTGGAAGCAGCGATCGTAGACGTGAACGATCTGCGACGAGTCAAGGTTTTAGCCGCTACCTCTGGCGCATCAGAAAAGTTACTTAATCAGGCTCTATTAATGAATCCTGCGGGTAATGCTTCGGAGCAAACTCCAATCGTGTTAATTCGCCCTAATCACACCAATTAATTCAATTACAAAACAAGAGAGAGAATGCATCGCATTCTCTCTCTTGTTTTGTAAATTTTGCTGAGGGCTTACAGCAATTACCAGTCAAGTAAACCATAAGAAAAACTTTGAAATCCTTATCTTGCAACGATTTCAAAGTTTTTCTTGGTTTGGGGTTGAGCGCAAAGCTCTATAAAATGCAGTAGCGGATTGATTTGCTTAGTTAGATTCCAGTTGTAAGTCTGTTTCTTGTTTCTCAAAGCGAATTTCGACATCGCGGACATCAGCAAATTGAATTTCTACCCGCCGATCGCGGGCATAGTCAGTAATTTGATTACCCTGTGACGCTAATTGAGTTTCACCAAGCGATCGCACCGTCATGCGTTCGGAGGCAATACCCTGTCGCAATAGGTAATTGCGAACCGATCGCGAACGTCTAAATCCCAATTCAAGGTTATAGGCATCACTGGCTCTAGGATCTGTATGTCCTTCGAGAGTAATGACGATCGTGGGATATTGATTTAAAACCGCCGCGATCCGATCCAAAACTTTCGCACTGGCAGGACTGATTTCATCGCGATCGAGGGCAAAGTGGATCTGGCGAGGAACCGATAGAACTATGGGATCTGGCGATGGCGGGATTTGAGTGATTTGAGGTGGTGTAGTACAAGCGGGAATAGCATCTTGGACATTTGTCGATATGGGAACCGAAAGATCGGGATTAACAATCCTCGCATTTAAAGCTGGCTCAGATGTTCCATATTGCGGATCGGTAGCGATCGCGCTGATCGTGTCACCAATATTGAGGTTTTTTAAAGATGCACCAAATTTGCCATTGGCATCGGTTTTGACCGTAGTCAGATATTCGCTGAGAGGTCCATAGGGAAGATTGGGATCGATTTTGCCTTTAACGCGATATAGATCGACGACAGTATCAGGATCGGCAGTTCCATCAATATTTACCTGATTAGGAGTAAACATAGGGAAATTAGTAGCAAGAAACGTTGGTGCGTTAATGGCTCCATTTGCTGTGTCAACTCGACGAAAATATGAATCGCGCGGTCGATTGACACCATCACCTGTCATAAAATCACGCTCAGTTACATTACGTTGAGAGTTCAAGTCAATACTCAATCCCTTGAGCGCCATGAAATTATTTTTGCGAATCAAATTGCGATCGCTTTTAGGAAAAGAGGTGATTGCAACACCTGCGCCACGTTGATTACGAATTTCGTTATTAGTAACTTGATGATCGTTGCCCATCAGATAAATTGCGGCATAGTTAGTACTGCGATCGTTCAACAAAATGCGATTATCCTCAATCACAATCGCGCCTGTGGGTTTAAACAAATACACCCCACTACCATCATTAGCACAGAGCGTATTCCCCTTGATTCGTAAATTTGCAATTTCACCTTCAAGATAAATACCGTGAGGCATTCCATCAAAACCATTACTAGTAATCGCATTTTCGAGAATCTGAGTTCCTGTCGCTCTTACTGAGGTGACGATGCCACTACCTTCGTGATAGGCAATCCGATTACGACGCACAATTGCATCATTGCTATTAAATAGATAAATCCCAAAACTAGAAGGCTGCTTTGGTAGCTTGCCAGTGGGGGGAATGCCAAGCCAGTTAGCTTCAATAATTACACCTTGAGGTGGGCGATTGCTGTCATATAAAGCTGAAGGCTGTTTCTGATCTGTAGTGTCGGGTGGCGGCGACTGGTGGGAAATAAAAATATCTGCGGATGGAGTTGATGTTGGTATGCTGCCGATCGCATTGAATCCATAGAGACTCAAGCCTTTGACGGTTACGCCATCAGCCACAATAGTTAAACCTCGGAAAATCTCAACACCATCAGCAGGGGCGATCGCCACAACTGGCTGCGGAATCGCTACCTCTTTGGCAAAGGAACTTTGAGAGTCATATCCTGATTGGGTTGTACCATCAATGATGAGATTTTGACTACTGATGTCAGGTAAAGCTTTGCGTAATTTGATTGTGGTGCGATCTTTAGGCAAATTAAATTTAATCTGTGAGCCTTTAGCATTAGTAAGAGACTTAACCTGAGCGCGTTCAGCTTCAGTTAGTTGGTCGAGCTTAAGGGTACCATTCGCGATCGCAATTGCTTCGCGTAATGTCAATTCGCGATCGGGTTGAACATCACTGTCAAGATCGCTGTTAACCGTAATTTGGTAATTAAGCGGAGTGGTTTGGGCGATCGCCTTACTACCAGTTAGACCAACAAGTCCGATCAGAACAATAGATATAATTGTTGCTTTTCCGATGTTTACTTTTCGCATAGCCTCTAGTTTTTTAGGTTTGAAAGTTGATCGGGATCAATTGTAAAGCTGTTTCTTTCGCTAGTGCTGATTCCCATTGCTTGCAGAAATGCAGTGACAGTATCACCCTGATTAGGTAACAAGAAGTTAAAAGCAGTAGCGAGGCGACTATTAGCTCTATCAACAGAATCCGTTGCTAGTGGTATGGGAATAGTGGTGGCACTTGCTTGAGAAGTTGTCGATGATGTTGCCGTCGTATTTCCGTCAATGCTTGGATTTGAGCTAATGAGAGTAGCATTAGTTTGAATATTTGAAGGAGCATTGGGGAAGATCCTTTGCGAATATTGCGGCTTAGGGGAATTAGACGACATTGTTTGTAATCGTGTGGCGATCTCATTAAAGATATCAGCCTTACCATTAAGCGCAAAGCTAATTGGAAGAGTATTAGCAACGGAAGCAATTTTATCTGGTACGGGTTCAGACTGACTTGCATTAGCCTTTGCTCCACCAAGAGATTGCAATGTCATCTGACTACCAGCAACACCTCGATTGAGTAAGTATTTTCTGACTACCATCATGCGATTGGCAGCCAAATTCTGTCCTGAGTTTATCTCTGCTAGAGAGCCGATATTCCCTTGAATATTCACAGAGAGGCTGCGATATTCTTTCAAAACGGTGGCTAAGTTTTCGAGAACGGCAATATCGGCGATTGCTAGTTGGGTACTATTTGAGTTAGCTCCTTGATTACTATTCTTAGGAGTTTTAAAGGTGAGCGATCGCGCAACGTTAAGACTAATAATCTGAGGGTTAGCAGTTGGAGACAAATCCGCCACCATCTTGGTTGTTGTGGGTTGCAGTGCTGTAGGAGCTTGAGGTTCAACAGGCTCCTGCTGTTGGCGAGGAGGAGTCTTTTGTAAACCAAAGCCATCAAACAGCTCATTTAGCTTGACAGTAATTCCAGCATAGATTCCACCCGCCGATCTCGTACCACTAAAATCGCGATCAGCATTAACCGAACCAGAACTATAACCCGCCGCTAATCGTAAATTAGGGGTCAGATAATAGCCAACTTCACCAACCAATCCCAGTTCGCTATAGCCCGCCGTCGGTTGATTGAGCAGGCGAGTTTCACCCACTAGTTCCACGTTATAACCAGCCCGATAGGTAACTCGAAATTGTGACAAGTTCGTACTCGATACACCCGTAAAATCTTGAGCGATCGTCGTCGTACTGTTTCGCAAAGCCAGCTTCCCATAAAATTCCCATTGCCAGTTAGGAGCATAAATCCCTTCTACCGCTAAAGTATAATCGGTATAACCAGTCCCACTACCCAGTAAGAGCGAATCTGGAACAATACTAGGATTTTGGCGGTATTCATAACGCAAGAGCAGATTGAATTTGTCATCCTGTGGATCGCGATAGGCAATCCCTACCTTAAGCGCCGAGATCGTTCCCAGTCCAGAGAGCAACTGGTTAGCAGCACTAGATTGCTGATAGTTAAATAGTAAAGTCAATGCAGGAGTGAGCTTACCTAAAGCAGATGCTGTCAATACTGTATTGCTACTCGTATCATTGCTGCGATTCTCATATCTTCCACTAGCTTTAAAATCAGGATTATCTGTATATTCAAACCCGATACTATAGCTATCTCCATTCTGGAAAGTCAGAGTGCTAGAGGACTGACCAACGGCAAAGGGTTGCAAAAATGATGTCCCTGTCGCCGTAGTAGTCGCAAAACTGCCAAATATATGTTCGTAACCAAAGTTTAACCGTAGCCCCGATAATACTTGCCAACGTTGGTTGAGTCCCACTGAACCTTGAGTCGAGGTAGAATCAGCACCGCCTATTACGGAGTATCTCCCAGTCAAACTGGTATCACTTCCCAGCTTATAATCTCCAAGCAAGTCAGCACTGGTAATTGAATTACCCGCCAATGGACCTGAATGAAACCATTGTTGACCTAACCGTGCTGTCAGTCCTTCTACAATCGTCCAATCAAGCGCTAACACTGTGCGATCGGGAATTACCGCATCAGCACTGGAGGAAAGGCTGATTTCATTTTGAGCAGTGACTTTGAGATTGTCTGAAACTGGAACACTCAAACGAGAGCGTAATTGCGTGGAATTACTCGATAGGAAATTAGGTGGTTGACGGTCTTGGCGATCGCGATACAGCACATCGAGATTTAGAAGCACATCTCCTAAACTTTGCTGCAATCCCACACTAATTGTGCGTAAGGAGTTATCTACAGATGAACCTGGCAATGCGTCTTGTCGAGGCGTAAGCAGATCGGCAAGGGTCGTTAATGGCCGGGGTGCCACACCTAGGTTATCTTCTTGATCATACTGGAATTGCAAACTAGTGCTATTGCTAAGCTTAGCGTTTAACAATGCGCCATATTTGGTTTGTCCAGGCACAAAACTAATCGTGGCATTATTCGCAAACCCTGTTTCTGCTTTACTGTAATAGAGCTTACCGAGAATACCTGAAGCAAGCTCACTGTTTAGCTCAAATCGCATTGCCGAACCGCTTACATATCCCAACAGATCTGATACATTTTGCGATCGCGCATATTCGGCAATTAGTTGCGTTTTTTCACTAAAGGAAACCAGAGCATTTGCCCCATACAGGATAAAGTTGCGAACACCTTGATTCTCCTTGAAGTAGTTCGCGCCGATCCAGATTGGTTGACTTTGGCTGCGGTTGAAATAGTAGCGCAGTTGCCCACCATAGAGATTACTGTCACCGTTAGCATCTTCATTTTGATAGGTAACGACAATTTGACGACGTAAGAGTTGACCTGCGTCTCCTAATTCTGTCTGTGATAATGGCTGTCGGAATAGTAGCGAGCCATTGTCATAGTTGATATCATAATCTTTGCCACGCACTAGTTCTTTGCGTGAGACTACAGTGCCTGCGCTAAAGAAATCGATCAGCTCGACAAATACATTTTCACTGCCAAGGACTAGAAGGCGGCGGGAGAGAAAGTAAGTTCCACTTGTGCCGTTAGGGGCGATCGTATCGCGTTGAAATGATTTGCCAACATTGCTATAAAATCCGGTGATTTGCAGATCGCCCAGATTGAAGTTGCCTTTGAATCCTTGAAGTTGGCGTGAAATAGAGCTAAATTGCTGCGATCTTCCAGTAAATTCTTCTGTGTTGTAGTTCCCCCACATAAAGTAGTCGGTGCTAGCACCTTGAACTGGGGAGTTTCGTTCAAAACGTAAATACAGGCTGTCATAGGAAGGTGTAGTTCTTGTTGAGGTGGAGCTATCTCCATAAACTGGATATTGGGAATCGCAATATCTTTCTGCTTCAAATAAGCTGCTGTTCCCAGCACAGTCTTGATTGAGCGTGCGACTATTATTAAATGCTCCTGTAAATAGCCATTCTCCAACTCGTCCTGTGCCAAATACTGCGCCATACACATCGACTTGGGTGCGATTGTCTAGATCTGCTGGCAAAAATTCTTGTAAGCTGCGATAAAAATCTGTTCCTCTTGCTCCAACCCGTAGGTCAATTACTCCTGTCACGAGCGATGGGCGTAAATCCGTTGTAAGTCGAACTTGCGTAAAGGCTTCCATTTTAGCGCTATGCGCTCTAATCGTCACCTTTCCCGACTTCAAACCTACCTTTAACTGAGCTGTGAACTTACCTTGCTTAGCTTGAACCTGAAAGCCTGGTTGTTCTGGAGAAGCATCAACACCGATAAATTCACCATCACTGGCTTCTAATGTGATTAATGCATCCCAATTGGAGCGATTACCATTTTCATCGACTAGTTGTCCCTCAACTGTGGCATAGGAACGACCATCAGCAGGAACACTCGCTTCCATTGTACTGACAACTAATTTGACTGGAGTGCCTCTGACTTTTACGTTAACAGAACTAGCGCTCTCGTCTGAACCTATCTGCTTTGCAGTGATTTTGTTCTCTCCTGCCTGCAAAGGTACTCCGTACCATGTTTGCGTGATAGTTTGATTTGTTTCATCTAGTTCTGAACGTCCGATCAGGTTACCATTGACTGCCTTGCCATTTACCAAAAGCTCAATCTTGGTATTGGCTGGAATCTGGATGACTACTGTCGCCGCAGGTGTATCTAAAACCGATCCAACTGTCGGAGAAAGAATAACGATGCGTGATGATCCACTATTGGTATTGTTTGTCTGATTAGATATCCTAGAAGTATTAGGGATTTGCAATGAGTTCGGAGTTTTACCATTACTATCTAAAGATAGAACAGAATTCTTAAGTGTCTCATTTCTATCTGGTTTGACATCAGTCTGATGTGTTAAAGATTCTTTTTGCTTAATTTCCTC